>CALMND010000178.1 GCA_937868565.1 uncultured Bacteroidota bacterium
AAAGAAAATACAAAGAAGGCGATAAAATAAAAATTAGTTCAGGCCCACTTAAAGGAATTGAAGGATTTGTAACCGGAACTCAGGGGGATAAAGTAATAGAAGTTTTATTAGAAACTATAAGGCAATGTATTAAAGTTAAACTTCCTCCCCAGCTTCTTGTTTCTGTTTAAGACCATTCATCGATTGGTTCTATGAAAAATCTAACAACAGTCAATACAAGCGACCCTATAAAACACTTATTGTTGAAGCTAGTTTTATTGCAAACTAAGTATAGTTTTTGCTGCGGATTAAAATACCAGCTTTGTAAGTAAGTTAACTGTAAAAAAGGTGAGGTAAAATACTAAAATAAGAAACGCTACTTTAGTTTAAATTTAAAGGTAGTTTACCCAAGACAATAAAATTAAAAATCATGTAAGGATATTGAGTATTAAATTGTTAATTGAATAAATTCACAGAACAACAGATTGGTATAAAAGTAATATTAATGATTGTTATAATAGACTACGGTATTGGTAACCTCGCTTCAGTATTAAATATGTTTAAAAAAACAGGTAATTCAAGCGTTAAAATTTCGAATAAAGAAGAAGACATTAAATCCGCTTCCAAAATACTTTTACCTGGTGTTGGTGCTTTTGACAAAGGAATGGAAAACCTTGAAGCAAGTGGACTTATACCAATATTAAATGAAAAGGTCCTACTTGAAAAAGTACCTTTGCTAGGAATATGTTTGGGAATGCAACTCTTAGGTAAAAAAAGTGAGGAGGGTCAAAAATTAGGCTTAGGATGGATTGATGCGGAAACTGTAAAATTTAATCTTGCACCCGAATTAAAACTTAAGGTACCTCATATGGGGTGGGATTATATAAAAGTAAATCGGAGAAATCCGCTTGTTGAAGTTGACACAAAGAGCAGGTTTTACTTTGTTCATTCCTACCATGTAAAATGCCATGATCCTTATCAGTCAATAGCTACATGCAAATTTGGTGAAAACTTTACTTGTATGGTAAATAAGGAAAATATTTATGGTACTCAGTTCCATCCTGAGAAAAGTTTAAAGTTTGGAATGAAGGTGTTCGAGAATTTCGCAAAACTATAGAAGCTAAAACAATGGCTCTTAAGCGCATAATACCCTGCTTACTTTATGATGGAAGCGGCTTGGTTAAAACGGTGAAGTTCAAAAACCCTTCTTATGTTGGGGACCCTATAAATGCTATAAAAATATTCAACGAGAAAGAAGTGGATGAATTGATGCTAATTGATATTAATGCCTCAAGACAAAAACGTAAACCCAATTTCAATAAAATTTCAGATATGGCGGGTGAGGCCTTTATGCCTTTTGCTTATGGAGGCGGGGTAAAAACTTTTGAAGACTTTACGCGTTTGTATAAATTGGGTGTCGAAAAAATAATTGTGAACTCTCTCATTCAAGAAGACCCGAATGTTATAAAAAGAGTAATTGAAAATTATGGTGCACAAGCTGTTGTGGCCTGTATCGATTTTAAAAAACAATTTTTTGGTGCTATGAAGCCCTATTCTTATATTGGAAATAAAATTCATTATTCATTAATTGAATACACCGAATACCTTTGCAATCAATTAGGTGTTGGCGAATTGATGCTCTACAGCGTTGACAAAGACGGAACCTGGGAAGGATTTGATTATGAAATAACTGCCTCACTATTGAATAAAGTTGACATTCCGGTTATTGCTTGCGGAGGATGCGGTAATATTGATCACCTAAAAAAAATTCTATACGAAACCAATGCCAATGCAGCCGCCATCGGAAGTATGGCTGTTTATAGCAAAAAGGGAATGGGCGTACTAATTAATTTTCCGGATAGGAATCAGGTTATAAGAGAATAATGAAGATCTCTAAAAAGATAAACAAATCAGAGTGGGATATCATTGTCAGTCCTCAATCTTCGATTTTTCATCTTAATTTAAAAGAGGTGTGGGCCTACCGTGATTTAATTATTTTGTTGGTTAAACGCGATCTTACGACCCTATATAAACAAACTATACTCGGTCCATTATGGATGTTCATTCAACCCATTTTTACAACGCTCATCTATACATTCACTTTCGGGCAGGCTAAATTATCAACAGACGGAATACCTCCAATTCTTTTTTACCTAATTGGTCAAACTTTCTGGGGGTATTTTTCAGAGTGCCTAACCAAAACTTCAACAACATTTATCTCCAATGCTTCTGTGTTTGGCAAAGTCTATTTTCCACGATTGGTAGTGCCTGTCTCCATAGTTATTTCCAACCTAATTAAACTAGGTATACAGTTATCACTTTTATTAATCATTTACCTTTATTATTCTACCACTGCACATGCGCTATCACCACAATGGAAATTATTTATTCTTCTTCCATTATTTATTGCTATGATTGGTGTTTTCAGTCTAAGTCTTGGAATTTTATTCTCATCTGTAACTACGAAATACCGCGATTTTAATTTTTTAATCACGTTTGCCATTCAACTTGTTATGTTTATTAGTTGCGTTGTTCTACCAGCATCAATGTTTAATGGTAAAACACAGTTTTTGATGTTGTGTAATCCTGTAGCAGGCTGTATGGAAGCAATAAAGCATATCCTAACAGGAAGCGGGGTTTTCTCATCAACTTTTATTCTCATCAATACTATTGTTACACTTTTTTTATTGGCTGTTTCAGTAATATTATTCAATCGTACCGAAAAATCATTTATGGATACAGTATGAGTAAGATGGTTATCGAAATAAATAATTTAGGCAAACAGTATAGACTCGGACAGGTTGGTACCACAACAATTTCTGATGATCTTAAACGCTGGTGGCATAAAGTACGTGGAAAAGAAGATCCATTTTTAAAAATTGGCGAAGAGAATGACAGAAGTGTAAAAGGAAATTCAGATTATGTATGGGCACTAAAAGACATTAATTTTTCAGTTAAACAAGGTGAAGTGCTGGGCATAGTAGGTAACAATGGGGCAGGTAAATCTACTTTATTAAAAATATTATCGAGAACAACTTCTCCAACACTTGGCGAATACAAAATAAAAGGGCGTGTTGCCTCTTTACTTGAAGTCGGAACCGGATTCCACCCCGACTTAACCGGTCGTGAAAATGTATTCTTGAACGGAGCCATATTAGGAATGACAAAACTTGAAATACAAAAAAGTTTTGATGAAATTGTAGCATTTAGCGGTGTTGAAAGATACATTGATACTCCTGTGAAACGCTACTCCTCAGGCATGTATGTTAGACTTGCTTTTGCAGTAGCCGCACATTTAAATCCCGAAATATTAATTGTGGATGAAGTACTAGCTGTTGGTGACCTGGATTTTCAAAAAAAATGCCTTGGAAAAATGAAAGATGTTAGCACTCAAGGAAGAACCGTATTATTTGTAAGTCACAACCTATCCGCAGTAAAAAGCCTTTGTACACAAGTAGCACTTATTGAGAAGGGCAAGCTTTTTGAAATAGGTAATACCGGAAAAGTGATTAATACATACCTTAGCAGAAATCTAAGCGAATCAGCTCTTTCACGCAATTTCTTGAACGTAGATTTATACACAAATGACGAATTTAAATTAATAGAATATAATGTTGAACTAAATAATGGTTCTAACATCATTTATATCTCAACTGGCTTAACCCTTCATTTTAAATTTCAACTTAAAAAAAGTATGCCAAGTTTTTTTGTGGGAGTGCATGTTAATAATATATACGACGAGTGTGCCTTCATTACCTCAAGCAATCCACATCCCGCTGATGAAGGTATCTATAATTATTCTTTCAGCATACCACCTCATTTTTTAAACGATAAAACATATATTTTGCACGTGTATTTTGTTAAAAACTCTAACGATGTTGTTTGTCTTGCAGAGAATTTAATTAAATTTGAGGTGAACGATCTACCAAGAAAAGAAGGTCAATACATGGGTGAATATATAGGCTTGCTAAGACCCGAGCTCAACTGGGAAGTAAAAAAACTATCTAATTCTTAAATCATTGGAAACAAGAAAAGACTATCTGCCATTTGGCAAACCTAATTTTTCGGAAGAGGAAATTGAAGCGGTTGTAAAAGTAATGAAATCAGGATGGATTGGTATGGGTAACGAAGTACAAGCGTTCGAAAACGAGATAGCCGAATTTGTTGGTGCTAAACACGTGATTAGCGTTGATTCCTGCACTTCAGCACTATTTCTTTCGCTGCTTGCTTCTGGCGTAAGTAAAGATGACGAAGTAATAATACCATCGCTTACTTGGTGTAGCACGGCTAATGCCGCTATTTATTGTGGTGCAAAACCCGTTTTTTGTGATATCGATGAAAACACACTTTGCCTAACTATTGACAATGTATTGAAACAAATTACTTCAAAAACTAAAGCAGTAATGGTGGTTCATTATGGTGGGTACACGATAGATGTAGAAGAGCTTCGAAGTAAATTACCTATGCACATTAGTATTGTGGAAGATGCTGCACATGCTTTTGGATCGGTGTATCCTAAGGGTAATAAGGTTGGATCATCAGGAAACCTTACTTGCTTTAGTTTTTATGCTAACAAAAATCTCTCAACAGGAGAAGGCGGTGCTGTGTGTGTAAATGACGATGTACTTGCCGATAAATTAAGAAGTTTAAGGCAGCACGGGATGCCTGTAAATGCTTGGAAGCGTTTTACAAACCCGAAGGCGATGATTTATTCGCAATTAGAACAATTGGGCTACAAAATGAATTATATAGACTTGCATGCTTGCATTGGCCGCGTGCAACTTAAACGCTTCAATATGTTTCAGGAAATTCGCCAAAAGGTAGCCGAGAGGTACATTGATGAGTTGAGTAAATTACAGCCAGAACTTCATTTTCAAACTGGTCTGGAAAAGAAACAACACGCCAAGCACCTTTTTGTAGTTAGACTACCAGTTGAAAAATTAGGGATTAATCGCGACAATTTTTTAATGGCGATGCGCGAAAATAATATTGGTGCCAGCATTCATTATATGCCATTACATATGATGGATTTTTACAAAACCAATTACGGCCAGCAAAATTTGGAAGTAAGTGAAAAAATTTTTCATCAAATTATGACTCTTCCAATTAGTGCTACAATGAACGAAAATGATATTACAGATGTAATTAACTCTATAAAAAAAATATACAAATGAGTAAACAAGCTAATGAAACCAATGTGAGATATGGCTTTTACGGCAGGCTGAGTGCCGAATTTCCTTCTCAAATAATTATAGATTCGACAGAACTTTGCAATCTTGCGTGCATCCATTGCCCGCATCCCACTTTTAAACAATCCGAACATTATGCTGGTCGTTCGCAAGGACCAGAGTTAAATAAAAAAATTGTTGACGAAGTGCGTGAACATGGTAAAGGTGTTACTCAATACATTCGTTATACTGGCGAAGGAGAGCCTCTGCTTCACAGATACATTTACGAAATGTTGGATTACGCCGTTAAAAATTCGGGCACCATGATTACTCTAACAACAAATGGCACTTTGTTAACACCTTCAAGAATAGATAAATTATTGGAT
This sequence comes from uncultured Bacteroidota bacterium, assembly GCA_937868565.1. Lineage (GTDB taxonomy): Bacteria > Bacteroidota > Bacteroidia > B-17B0 > Aurantibacillaceae > Aurantibacillus. The sequence goes on from CALMND010000178.1 coordinate 5,534, forward strand.
ACAGGCGTTAATGTAATAGATATTAGTACGGATGCGTTTAAAGATGAAACATACGAAAAAATAAGAGTGAATGGTGATTTAAAAGTTGTTCGTCAAAACATTCTTAACCTTATTAAAAGAAATAAAGAAAGAGGAAACATTGCAAAAATAATTTTAAGCTTCATTGAGCAACCTCAAAATGAAGGAGAGGGCCCATTGTTTGAACAATTTTGGAAAGAAGCAGGTGCTGATTATGTAGTTGTGAGAAGGTTACATTCAGGAGCGGGTGCGGTAAAAGAATTAGCACAAGATTTAGTAAAAGAAGCAGATGCTGAAGTGCGCACACCTTGTCTTTATCCCTGGGAAAGAATTATTCTAAATCCAAGAGGAGAGTTGGTTTTTTGCCCTCAAGATTGGGTTCATGGCTCGGTAATTACTGACTATAGAGAAACTACGGTTAAAGAAGTTTGGCAAAGTCAGTTTTATAAAGACTTGCGTGAGGCACACATGTGTAATAAATATGGTAAACATGCTTTTTGCGGTAACTGCCCCGACTGGAAACAAACCCGTTGGCCAGATGAAGGCAGAAGCTATGCTAATATGGTTGAAGAATTTAAAAACAAAGAATTAGAATAACCTTTGATACTTCATTCCAAACCTTGGATTACAGAAGAAGACCTTAAGGCCGTTGAAGAAACCCTTAAGGGAGGAATGATTGCCCAAGGCCAAACTACTAAAGATTTTGAAACCGTAGTTTCTGATTGGGTTGGAGCCGTTGGTGGTGTGGCGGTTGCGTCTGGATCTGCCGCACTGCAATTGGCACTCTTAACGTTAGATATTGCTAAAAACGACGAAGTCATACTCCCAACTTATGTATGCGAATCGGTAATGGAAGCAGTTGTTTCAGTTGGTGCTAAACCAATACTTTGTGACGTTGGATATAATTGGGTAATGGAACCAAAAAATGTAGTTCACAAAATTTCTCCCAACACCAAGGCAATTATAGTTCCTCACATGTATGGTATTTTTGCCGACATTATTGCGTTCAAAGAATTCAATATTCCAATTATTGAAGATTGCGCACAAGCTTTTGGAGACAAATCCATTGATAAAATAACAGCAGATATTGCTGTACTATCCTTTCATCCAACCAAATGCTTAACCAGCGGCGAAGGTGGAATGCTTGTATCACTGAAAAATGAACACATTCAAAAAGCAAGATTAATAAGAGATGGTAGTGAATTAGCAAACACTATGCGGTTGATTGCACCTTTAAGCGATATTCAGGCAGCTTTGGGTATCAGCCAACTAAAAAGGTATCCTAATCTATTGAAACGAAGAAGAGAAATTGCCGGTAAGTACTTAACAACTTTGGCTGCTATTAGTTTAAAACTGGTTAATTATGATGCTAAGGCAAGTTCTATGTTTTTCAGACTCCCACTAAAAGTTGATGGCGGCCTTGATAAATATCAGGTATCTTTTTTTGAAAAGGGAATTCAAATAAGGAGGGGGGTTGATAAATTGTTACACCGATTTATGGGCTTAAACGATAAAAATTTTCCAGTTTCAGTAGAACTTTTTAATCAAACTATTTCTATACCAATTTACCCGGCTTTGTCTGATGATGAGGTTAATCGAATCAATAAAGCCCTTTATCTTTTAAATGGCTGATCAAAAAAGAATTTATTTTCCGAACCTCAATGGTATTCGCTTTATTGCAGCCTTTATGGTGTTGTATGACCACGTGAAGCATTTTAAATGGTTATATAAGATTGATAATTGGCAATTTCCTATTAAAACAAGTGTAGGAGATTTGGGAGTTACTCTTTTTTTTGTATTAAGTGGATTTCTTATTACGTATCTTCTTCTCGAAGAACAAAAAGAATTTGGTAAAATTCAATTGAGATTTTTTTATATGAGACGTGTACTAAGAATTTTCCCTTTGTATTATTTAATTGTAATATTAGCTTTTTTTCTATTACCACACTTCATATCTATCCCAGGATTTGTGCGAGAAGATGCTATTTATCATTCTGATAAAGCAACAGAATTATTACCTGATCAAGATCCCTATTTTTATAAAAAATTTGCACTGTTTCTTTTGTTTCTTCCCAATCTGTGTTATGTTATTCATGATTTAGTTCCTTTTGCTTCTCAACTTTGGTCTGTTGGTGTTGAAGAACAATTTTATTTATTTTGGCCGACATTATTAATACTTTTTAAAAAACGAATACTTGTTGTATTTATTATAGTACTTTTTAGTATCACGTGTCTTATTCTTTTTTTGAATAATTTACCACATAAAGCCAGTTTGGCCGCAGAATTTTCTGTATTAAATAGTTTTCTGGCTTATTTCAGAATAGATGCGATGGCTATGGGAGGAATTATGGCCTATTTTCTTTTTAAGAAAAAAATACGTTTTCTTACTATTTTATATAGTTGGGAGGTTCAACTTATTATTCTTTCAAGCATAATCATTCTTATTGCGTTTAATCTTGAGTTTGGAAATTGGACGCAGTTGGTTTATGCTATGTTTTTTTCTTTACTTATTTTAAATCTTGCTTCTAATCCCAAATCTATTGTTAATCTTGAACACCCAATTTTATCCTATTTAGGTAAAATATCTTATGGGCTCTATGTGTATAACCCACTTGCAATTATTTTAAGTATTCATATTAGCCTTTTTATTTTCAAAGGAGAAAGTATTGGATTTAATATAGTACTTTTTGCTTGTAGTGTTATTTTAACAATAGCTATATCTGCACTTTCTTATCGCTTTTTTGAAGCAAAATTTCTCAATCTCAAAAAAGGCTTTTCAAAAGTTCTATCCAATAGATATTAAATAAACAGTTGTCCATTTCAGGTAAAAATTTAAATTGAAAGTAAATAGTAAATATTATAAAACTATTTGGTTAGATGACAATGATCAAAAAAGTGTGTCTATCATCGATCAGCGTTATTTACCACATCAATTTGTTGTTGAGAAACTAACTTCCCTAGTTGATCTAATAACTGCCATTAAGGAAATGCACGTGAGAGGTGCGGGTCTTATAGGCGCTACAGCAGCTTATGGTATGTATCTCGCAGCTATAGAAGCAGAAACACTTAAGACCTTTGATGAATATTTAATTGAGAGCGCAACTCAATTAATTGCTTCCCGACCAACGGCTGTTAATCTGGAATGGGCCGTTAAAAGACAATTGGGGGCTATTTCAAATGGGAACTCAATTAGAAACAAGATAAACATAGCTAAAAAAACAGCAATTGAAATAGCTGATGAAGATGCAGCATTTTGTAAACAAATTGGTTTAAATGGTGTAAGCATTATTGAAAAAATAGCTGCTACAAAAAAAGGAAGCCCAGTAAATATATTAACACATTGCAATGCGGGTTGGTTGGCCTTTGTTGATTATGGCTCCGCTACATCACCGATTTATGAAGCCCATACTAGAGGAATTAATATTCATGTTTGGGTAGATGAAACCAGACCCAGAAATCAAGGGGCTAGTCTTACAGCTTGGGAATTGCTTAATCAAGGTGTTCCGCACACAGTTATTGTAGATAATACCGGCGGGCATTTAATGCAGCATGGCTTGGTGGATATGGTAATAACCGGGGCCGACAGGGTTACTCGCAAAGGTGATGTAGCCAATAAAATAGGCACCTATTTAAAAGCCCTTGCCGCAAAGGATAATAAAATCCCCTTCTTTGTTGCTTTACCCTCTTCTACCTTTGATTGGAGTATTACAGATGGGATTAAAGAAATTGAAATTGAAGAACGAAGCCCAGAAGAAGTTAAATATATGTTTGGTTTATGCGAAGGCGAACTAAAAAAAATTCTTGTTGCACCTTTAAACAGTCCAGCAGCTAATTACGGATTTGATGTAACACCCGCCAGATTAATCACAGGACTTATTACTGAACGCGGAATTTGCGAAGCCAATGCGGAGTCCATAACCAACTTGTACCCCGAATCGGGAAATTGTGGATGACAGAAGTTGGCATAAAATATAATTGTGAGTGGATCAAGGCAGATCCAATTAATAGCTCCGAAATTGAGGACTTAAATTATTGGCGCAACAAATTATACCACCAAAAAATGATTGGAGAAGATGCTGAGGGAATTGGATATGGAAATATAAGTAAACGCTTTGGTCACGCTTATTTTATTATTAGTGGG
>CALMND010000179.1 GCA_937868565.1 uncultured Bacteroidota bacterium
AGCATGATTTGCAGAAGAGAATTCGATCTTTATGTAAAGAGAAGGCAGCTGCTTTTAAAAAAGAAATAATTTCCAAAATAGAAAAAAAGGGAGACATTAATTTTGTGGTACATCAAATTCATTTTGATAGCGCTGAAGAAATTAAAAATATGCTATTCGAATTACGTAATGAAGTACCCCGTTTTTTTTGCGTGTTGGTGGCTGTTACACTTGGTAAACCTAATATTTCAGTCATTATTAATGACGACTTAGTGAAAACAAAAAACTTGGATGCGGGGAAAATAGTTCGAGAATTAGCTAAAGAAATCAATGGTGGTGGTGGTGGCCAGCCATTTTACGCGCAAGCCGGGGGAAGTAAACAAGAAGGCCTGCGATTAGTTATTGAAAAAGCCGGAAAACTACTTTAGTTCTATTATTTTATTACCCGTCATCATCAGGTAATTTCGAACACTTATTTCCACTAGGGATTTTTTTTGAACTTATTTTTTTCTATATTTACTAATACAATTATATTTTCATGAAAAACCTCAAAACGTCTATTCGAGTATTTTTTATCTTATTTTGGTTACAGAATAATGATTACAGGTCACAAAATTTCACTTGGGTTAAAGGGAGTAATATAGCTGGACCTACCGGAGTATATGGTACGATGGGAATTCCTTCAAATGCTAATAACCCTGGCGGAAGACACGGTTGTGCAACCTGGAAAGACGCGGCAGGAAATCTTTGGCTATTTGGTGGCGAAGGATATGCTATGAATAATACCTTATGCTGGTTAAGTGATCTGTGGAAATATAATCCAGTAACTAATCAATGGACCTGGATAAAAGGCTCAAACACCCCAAACGCAATAGGTAATTACGGAACACAAGGGGTTGCCGCAATGAGTAATGAGCCGGGCGCACGTGAGTTTACTATGACTTGGACCGATCCCTCAGGTAATTTTTGGTTATTTGGTGGTGATGGTTTCGCAGCAAATAATACCTTCGGACGTTTAGGTGACCTTTGGAAATATGATCCAACAACAAATATGTGGACCTGGATGAAAGGCTTTAATACTCTGAATAATAACGGTGTATATGGTGCCTTGAATGTAACAAACGCTGCAAACATGCCGGGAAGCAGATTATTTGGGTCAAGCTGGTCAGATGGTGCTGGTAAGCTTTATCTCTTCGGCGGAAGAGGATATGCCGTCACTGGTGGAAGCGGATACCTGAATGACTTATGGGTGTATACAATTGCTACAAATAATTGGATGTGGATTGGAGGAACTAATCAATCAGGGCAATCCGGAAGCTATGGAACACTTGGCACTCCCTCAGCAACCAACATACCTGGAGGCAGGGCTTTTACAACTTCATGGACCGATGGTTCAGGCAATTTTTTTCTCCATGGCGGACTTGGTTTACCAGCCACAATAATACCGGGTTACCTGAATGATTTATGGAAATATAACCCTGCAAATGGTACTTGGACCTGGTTAAGCGGAACCAACGCAGCCAACGTAAACGGTTTATATGGAACACTAGGAGTTCCATCTTTAACAAATGCGCCCGGCGGTCGTGCTGGTTCAGCTGGCTGGACTGATTTATCGGGTAGCTTATGGCTGTTTGGTGGTTTGGGTTGGTCAGCGGCTGCTCCTATAAACGGAGCATTAAATGATTTATGGAAATATAGTCCACCTACCAATGAATGGACTTGGATAAAAGGGACATCAACAGTAAACGTAAATGGAAATTATGGCATACAAGGAGTTCCAAATGCGAATAATATCCCTGGTGGTAGATTTTATAATGATTTTTGGAGGGACAATAACGGTAAATTCTGGTTATTTGGCGGCGAGGGTTACGACGTAAATTCGCTAAATCCAGACCACATGAATGATTTATGGAGTTTCGCTGCCCCATGTAGCTTTGATAGTTTGAGCCTAACACCTGCAAAGCCAGCTTGCTCAGGAAACACAATTTCCTTAAAAGCATATAATCAAACTACAGCTAGCGTTTCATGGTTTTCTTCACCGAACTCTCCAACTGCAATTGCTGGTGGAAGTGCCTATGTAACTCCCCCTTTAGGCCCTGTTGCTACTCCGAGTATTATTACTTATTACGCTCAAGCAAGCTCATCTTGTACCCTGTCTCCGCGAGCCTCAGTTGATATCACAGTTAATCCAAGTCCAAATGTTATAGCCACATCTTCGAGCCCCACCGTTTGCGCTGGAAAAAGTGTTACCCTCATTGCACTTGGCGCAAATAGTTATACATGGAGCACCGGTACAAGCACTAATGCCTTAGTTGTAACGCCAAGTGTTAGTTCCAGTTATACTGTTACGGGAGAGAATGGATATGGCTGCCTGAATAACTCCGTTACTTTCATTAATCTGGTAACTGCTAATTTAATCATTAGCTCTACGAATTCCGTTTTATGCTCTAAAAACACAGCAACACTCACCGCAAATGGAGCAACCACTTATTCCTGGAACACGACTGCAACTGTCAACATCATAACCGTTAGTCCAACTGTTACTACAACATACACTGTGTCAGGAATTGATGCCAACGGCTGTAGCGGTTCAAATACATTTGTGCAAACCGTATCACCTTGCGCTGGTATTGTTGATTTTACGGAAGACGCACATAGTTTTTACATTTATCCTAATCCCGCTCAAAATGAATTTGTGATACAATCTGCTAATTCATCAGAGAGTTTTAATTTAGAAATTTACAATTTAATTGGACAAAAAGTGATTGAAGTAAATAAACTAATTTCGGGGAAAATGATACAAACTCAATTGCCTTTGGGGGTTTATTATTACCAAATTACCTCTCAAAATAAAACACAAAGTTCAGGAAAATTAGTCATAGAGAAGTAAAAGACCTTTACCTGTAGCGACTATACGCCAAGTAACTCTTGCG
>CALMND010000180.1 GCA_937868565.1 uncultured Bacteroidota bacterium
CTGCTTCAAGTCCTCCAGTTGCTACTTGATACAAAAGAGGTTGAAAAGTATGATAATTGTGTTTATCTAAAAGTACAACCTGTAAATTCTTATTTTTGAGTTTTTTGGCTAAAGCGATTCCGGCAAAACCACCTCCAATGATAACTATTCTGGGATTTGACGAATTTGGTATATTCATGGTTGTACTATTATAAGTTGTGGCTTTTCAAAGATACAATCTTTCGAACTTTGAAAGTATAATTTTGATATTCATTTTTTTCAAAATGTATCGAGACTCCCACGCTTTTCTCACTAGCCCCGGTTGAAGCGGAAATCCTGACGTTGCAAGGCACGAAGCAATGTCAGATTGTAACGAAAAACGGGACTGACTTTTAGGATTATCGAAAAATTTGTGCTTCAGATTTTTTTGTACTTTGTAACAAAATTTAGTACTTAGCTACTAACGGTGATATGAATGAGGATTTAGAAAAATCTTTTGTTAAACAATTACGTGAAAATCAGAATATAATCCACAAAATTTGTAGATTGTATACTTCTGGCGATGATGCACACAAAGATTTGTTTCAAGAAATTACAATTCAATTGTGGAAGGCCTTCCCTAAATTTCGCGGCGATAGTAAATTCTCTACTTGGGCCTATCGTGTAGCCTTAAATACTGCCATCACACTCTATAGAAAAAGTACAAAATCGATACAAACTACAGACTACGATAAACATCAATTTTTTATCAGCCAAGAGGAATATAATTTTGAAGAAGAAGAGCGAATAAAATTAATGTACCAAGCAGTTTATCAACTGAATGATATTGAAAAAGCACTTGTTTTTATGTATCTGGAAGATAAAGATTATACAGAAATAGCAGAAACATTGGGAATTAGCGAAGTGAATGCACGGGTAAAAATGAATCGAATTAAAGGAAAATTAAAAAAAATATTAAATCCTTAAGGAGTTATGGAAGAGTTGGATTTATTAAAAAAATATTGGAAAAAAAGCGAAGATACATTTGAACAAGTTTCGGAAGTTGAAATTTATAAAATGTTACATAAAAAGTCATCTTCAATTGTAAAGTGGATACTAATAATTAGTATTCTGGAAGTACTTTTATGGACATTAATAAGCGTTTGTTTCAATACTGACGATTATTTTAAAAAGATACATGGCGAAGATCTAATTGTTTATTTTGAAGTTTTCAACTACTTCAATTATGCCGTTATCCTCACTTTTATATACTTGTTTTATAAAAATTACATCAAAATTTCTACTACTGTTTCCATCAAACAATTGATGAAAGACATCTTAACCACGCGAAGAACGGTAAATTACTACGTTTGGTACAATTTAACAATGATAACTTTGAGTGTCTTTATCGGATATGCTATTGCTTTCTTTTACAATCCAGCAATGATCGCTCTAAAAGAAAAAATGGCACATGAAAAAAGCAATTATACGCTACTTCTCATTTTCGGTTTTCTTGCACTTACTACGCTAATTTTGGTGGGCTTATTTTGGTTATTTTATAGACTTTTGTATGGAATTTTACTCAAAAAATTGCATACAAACTACAAGGAATTAAAAAAAATAGATTTATAAACTTACACTAATAGGTTTCCCATTTACGCAGTTGATCTAGGTCTTCATGCGCCTTTACTTCCTCGGGAGCAATCACCTTTAACAAAGAGGGATGTTGCTCGATTGCAAATTGAACTTTCTCAACGATTTCGTCAATGGTATCGGTATCATAATCAATTTGTAGAGGCTCTTTGATAATGAACGATTGCAAGATTCCTTTCTTCTTGATGCGAAGCCCTTTTTTGTCAAATGACCGACGAAAACCATCAATAACAATAGGTACAACAATAGGTCTGTGTTGTTTAATAATGTGAGCTGTACCTTTACGAACAGGTTTAAACGACTTTGTGGTTCCCTGTGGGAAAGTTATCACCCAACCATCTTGTAATGCAATTCTAATATTTTCGGTATCATTTGGGTTTACCTCACGTTTTTCAGTTACATCCTTACCTTTACATCGCCACGTTCTTTCTACTGTTATCGCCCCAACATAGGATAAAATTCGGGGCAACAATCCTGCTTGCATGGTTTCTTTTGCAGCAACATAATAGATATTCATCTTAGGCTGCCAGATATAACCTAAATTCTTAATCGTGTCTTGACGTCCGCTCAAACTGGCATTAAATACATGAAACATGGCCACAACATCAGCAAAATACGTTTGATGATTGGATATAAACAGAACATTAGTCTCTGGAAGTGATTTTATAATCTCAGAACCTTCAATTTGCAATTCGTTAAAACCTCTATACCGTTTGTGAGTTAGAACCGCAAAAATCCGGATTAACCATTTTTTTATAAATAATATATGCCCAAAAGGATTTCTCTTCAACAACCCCATAATTAATTACATTAGAAACACTAGCTACAAACTTACGAAAACTTACAATTTATATGATTTTTTTTAAAACTTCTTTCAACTCGCTTAAAATCATGGCAGTAGCACCCCAAACATAATACTCTTGGATTTTAAACGCAGGTACAGAAATATCCTTAGAGTAAGAAGTATTCATGGTTTTAGTAACAACCAAACTTTCATCCAAAAAATTTTCAATAGACAATTCAATAATAGAAGCCACTTCTTTAGAGTCAGGGACAAATTGCAACTCTTCATTAGAATAACCCAAAAAAGGAAAAACCATAAAATTACTTGGAGGAATATATACCTCTGTAAAAGCTTTTATAATAGATACTTTGTTCATTTCAACTCCTATCTCTTCCTGAGTTTCTCTCAATGCGGTAAAGGCTACCGAAGGATCATTTACCTCCACTTTACCACCTGGAAAAGCGATTTGAGAAGAATGAACACCCAAATACGAATTCCTTTCAATGAGAACCAAATGTGTCCTATTATTTTTGGGATATAATAAAATCAAGACTGCTGCTTTCTTGGGATTATTTTCCTGAATGTTCACTTTTTTTAATAACTCAATTCGTTCAGGGGGAACCATAATTTGATGAGCCAAATCAGCAAGAAGTGGCTCTCTTTCTATTTTAAGAATACTAGTAAGAAAAACTTGAAAATCCATGACAAAGTTTATTTTTGTATCGGAATAAATACTGACATGTTTAATGCGAATTTAAGTAAAATCTAAGGAGATTGATTACATTTAACCGCAGATTCGCAGATTTCCATAACCAAATTTTCAATCTGCGAATCTGCGGTCATTGTAACTTTAGAATTAATAAGGCACTTTTCGATAAAAGAAATTAAAAACAAACATGTATTCCAAACAAGAAACCCAACAATTAAAAAAAGAATTTTGGATTAATTTTTCTGAAAAATATCCACGTAAATGGGTGCTTTACGATACTAAAATCAAGGATTTCTCCTTTAAGTTTTATGTAGACAACAAAAAAGCGCAAGTGAGTATTGACATCGAGCATCGTAACGAAGAAAAAAGAGTAGCTTATTTTGAAAAAATTGAAGCTTTAAAAAATATCCTTGAAGAAGAGTTCATTCCTGATTTGGTTTATCAGAAAAACTTCACTTTAGATAACGGCAAAACCATTAGCCGCATTTGGGTTGAAAAAACAGGTATTGCAGTTAGTAACAGAAATGATTGGGATGATGTTTTTTATTTTTTTAATGAAAAGATGAACGCTTTTGAGTTGTTTTATTTTGAATATGATGAGTTTATCAAAGATATTGAATAATTAATATAACTAAAAATAACCTACATAGGTATCCTGCAAGGAGTATTATCCAATCTCTCTTTAACTAAAAAGTAAAAGTCTCTCGATATTCTGCTCCAATTCACATCCTTCGAGTCGTTCAGAACTTACTAAACAAAATTGAACATCCTATCCCTAATAATTATATTATTACTTAGAGATCTTCAAAATTTTAGTATAACAAAAAACCCTTCATCATTAGATGAAGGGTTCCATAAAGAAAGGCGACGACATAC
>CALMND010000181.1 GCA_937868565.1 uncultured Bacteroidota bacterium
TATGAATATGTAAAAATATTTTGTCATTGTCGTCTGGGGAAAAATGCCCACTAACTACCATATAGGACTTATTTTATCATCCTTAGCTGGCACATACAACCAGCTAAGGATGTTCTTTTCATCCCTGGTAATTTCAAATGTATATATATTTTATAAGCTATCAAAAGGCAAAATTATCCTCTGTATGTTCTTATTACTCACATGGGTATATATGTCTGTAGTAGTGCTTCGGCTATGCCCCAAAATCTCCTGTTTATATCGCAAATCGGTTCCATTTTCCAACAAATGTGTGACATAACTGTGCCTTAACCAATGTAAACTTACGGGCTTATTTATACCCGCCTTGGTTAAACTTTGTTTTAGTACTTTTTAAAAGCTTCTTTCATCATAGGGTTCCTTGGTCTTTTGCCCTTCAAATAAAGAAACCTTAGGTTCACATGGTATAAAATACTCACGCAGCATTTCAATAATTTTATTGCTTAAAGGAACCACTCTGTTCGCAGTTTTTATGGTAATAACCGGTAAATTCATAAAACAAATCTACTACCAACTATAGCAAAATATAGCTACGTTTTATAGTAAATTACCTCTTAGAAATAATTTGAAAAATCAGGCTCTTCCCAATCGTTGTTTTAGTGCTTCGAACAGCACAATGCCGCTTGCCACCGAAACATTTAAAGAGGAAATGTTTCCGGCCATAGGTATTTTCACCTGCAAATCGCTGCGCTTTAAGTATTCGTTACTAATTCCGCTTTCTTCGCTACCCATAATTACCGCGGTAGGTTTGGTAAAATCAGCGTCGTAAATTAAAGACTCCGTTTTTTCGTGACAGGCAATTACCTGCAATCCACTCTCTTTTAAATACTCAATGGTGTTTTTTAAATTATCCTCCCGGCACACTTTCATCCGGTGCAAAGCACCAGCCGAAGTCTTAATGGCGTCACCATTTATTTGCGCCGCACCGCGCGAAGGAATAATCATAAAATCAACGCCTGCACATTCCGCTCCCCTGGCAATAGCACCAAAATTCCTTACATCCGTTACCCGGTCTAAAATAAGTACCAAAGGCACTTTCCCTTTTTCAAACGTCTCCCTTAATAAATCTTCGCTGCTGTAATAATTTATTTCGGTTAAATAAGCAATCACTCCCTGATGGTTTTTATCCGTTAAACGTCTTAGCTTTTCGGGCGGCACAAATTGTAAAGGCACCGTTTGCCCGCTCAGAGCTTGGCGTAGCTGATTGTATAGCTCATTAGAGAGTCCTTTTTGAAGAAATATTTTTTCGATATCCTTGCCTGCGTTTAAAGCCTCTATCACAGCTCTGGTTCCAAAAATCAGGTTATCTTCCATACAAACAAAGTACATCAAAATTTATCCATCAAACAAATCAATTTCCTCAACATCCGATTTGAATTTTGTTGTTCAGTGGAAACGTTTAACAAAAAACACAAACCAACCCTTTCAGTAAGTCATACCTGATACAGAATAAAGGAAATGAGAAATAAAAACAATCAGCTAATCAATTACTAAGCTTTAAAAAACTCATCGTAACTTACCTCTTTTGTTTGAAGCGTGCATTTTTGCTTGATAAGATCCAATACCTTTTTGCTGTAAAGGTTCTCAAATATCTTTTGAGCCTCTTTTTCTTTACTCATCAAATCCTTCGATATTTTTTCCAAATCTTCGTCGCTCGGAGATTGCCCATAACGTGCGTATTCGCCACGAATAAATAATTTCGCTTCCTCTTTCGCTTCGTCTGCGTCTACTTTTATTTCATTATCCTTAATGATTTTATTTTCAATCAAACGCCATTGCATAGCTTTTGAATAATTAGGATAATCCTTTTCTAATTCCTCCTGAGTAATAGGTTTTTCGTTTACAGCCATTAACCAGCGCTTTAAAAACGAATCAGGCAGTTGCAGATTCATTTTTGCCAACAAATTATTTTCCACTTCCGTTTTCAAAAATTTCTCAGAATCGCCACGAAACATCACAGCCAACTCTTCACGGATTTTGTTTCTGAACTCCTCTTCACTGTTTATCTTTCCTTCGCCGTATATTTTATCAAACAACTCCTGGTTAAGCTCAGCATCATCCAAACGCGAAATGTTTTTAACCGTTAATTGTAAATTGCAATTTGCAGATTCTGCGGCTTCTTTATCTATACTTAATGAAACGCTTTTATCCAAAGCCGTTTCATATAACTCATTAATGTTTACTATAATTTTATCTTCTTTTTTTACACCTAAAATTTTTGCTTTGGCATTTTCATTCTTAATGCGTTCATAGCTTACACTAGTGCTTTTGTATATTCCTCCCGGTTTTATCGTACCTGTTTCGTCTAATTCATTAATATCCACAAACACAACATCTTTTTCTCCGGCCACTTCAGGATTTACAGGTTTACCATAGTTGCGGCGCACGTCCTTTAAATACTTTTCCACCAACTCATCGTCCACCTTCACTGTTTTGTAAACAAAAGAATTAGTAGTGTCCAAATTCACATTAAAATCAGGTGCAAGCCCTAACTGATAAATGAACTCAAATTCTTTTTGATTGGCAAAATCCACTTGGGTTTGGTCTTTTGGCAAGGGATTACCCAGAATTTCAATTTTATTTTCTTCTATATACTTATAAATAGTATCGTTCAACAGTTTATTAATCTCATCAACTAGAATCTGCGTACCATATTGCTTCTTTATTAAACCTGCCGGCACCTTTCCTGGCCTAAAACCCGGCATGTTGGCCTGCCTTTGCACTTTTTTAAGTCCGTCATTCACCCGCTCTTCATAATCAACCGGCGTTAATAAGATTTTTATCTCTGCATTAAGACTATCAATATCCTGCTTTATAATATTCATTTTTTTAATTTTAGGAGGGCAAAAATAGCGATTTTTCCGAATGATAGAGGCAATTAAAGCCCTGAAATTGAGAAAATTAACAAAAAATCAATCAAAACTCAGCGAAAAGCTGCAATTAAACTCTTTTTTGGCTTCAAGATAGATGATTCCATCTTTTTCAATAAAATTTTGATTTGTGTTTTCGTGATCGGCAATGCCATACCAGGGCTCCAGACAAACGAATTTCTGACATCCTTTTTTGGACCATATTCCAAAATACGGCCATCCTACACATTTTAATGTGATTTTATGTTCTGATTTTTTTGAACAAAGACTCACCGCATTTATCTGATTGTTTTCCAAAACAAGAGCATCGTTATTAAAAAGTGTTTCTGAAAGAAAGAGTTTATTTTCATTTATGCGAACCTTATGCTTAGCCGATGATCTTAAACCTGAGTTTAATTCTGTAAAGGAGTATTCCTGGCTCTCAAATTCAATAAAATAATCCTCAAAATGTTCATCAGGTAATAGCGGACAATTAAATCCGGGGTGCGCACCAACGCTAAAAAAAATGGAATTGTCAGAAGGATTAATCACTTTGTAATACGTATGCAATGTGTTATTCGAAAGTTCATATCGGATTTGAAAACGAAAGTCAAAAGGGTAATTTAGCTTTGTTTTTTCATTAGACACGATTTCGAAAACGCATGAAGAATCGTTCCCCTCAATCAATTCAAACATCAAATCTCTCGCAAAACCATGTTGACCTATTTGATAGTTGTGGTCATTATAAATAAAAGTATTTTCTTTGAGTTTCCCTACAATTGGAAAAAGAACAGGTGCATGTCTTGCCCAAATAGTTTTGTCTGCTTGCCAAATAAATTCAAGTCCCGCCGTATTCGTTACGCTGGTGATTTCAGCACCTGCACTTTTTATGCTAACACTTAAAAAATCAGATTTAAGCCAATGAAATCGTTGAACAACATTCATAAAAACATAATCCCTTTTATTAGTGCCGCTTTTTTGTACACCTCAATTACCTCATCCACGTTTACAACAACTTGTTTAGCAGTAATGCTTGTGTACCTTCCTTGCCCACTTTCTTTGGTATGAATGTCGGCCCCGGCATCGAATAAACTTTCAACAAGGGCGATGCTTCTGTTTTCGCTTTGAACAATAAATTTAAACATGTAAACACTCGGAAAACTCATGCTTTCAGATAGTTTTTTTTTGAAGTTTTCTAATTCAGCCTCGGTCATGACCTCAGAAATAGTGATTATAAATTAAAGCTAGCCCAAAAATAATCAAAGAAATACCAGTAATAACGTTGATGCTGTGCATGATTTTATCTGTAAGCAGTTGGTTGAGTTTGTTAGCTGCTTGCACTTTACCAAGCTCCACAAGCAAAACAATACCTAACGTAACACTAAAATAAATAAACATTTTTATGATGGAATAATTTAGTGTTTTTGAAACAGCTGTTACATTCCCTAACCAAAGCAGCCAAACTGCAGGATTGAGGCTATTTAAAAAAAAACCCTTTAATAACATCACACTGGCAGAAGGAGTTTTTATTTCGATTGTTTCATTACTTTTTTCAACGGGCCGTTTAAAATAAAATGCCCCAAAAATAATGAGCAGAACCCCCGCTAATATGCCCATAAACCGTTGATTTTTTTCGTCGTGTATTAAGTTGGTTGCGCCCAAATGCACCAAAAAAATAATTAACATACATAAAATAAAATCACTCGCAACCACTCCAATAGCTAACAAAGAGCCGGTTTTATAACCATGCTTAATGCCTGTGTTGATAAGTGCAAAAAATGCCGGACCAAAAGAAAAGGTTAGCAATAGCACTATTATTATGGTTTGAGATATTAAACTAAGTATCAAAAATTAATGTTTTTATTATTCTCAACAAACGCTAACCACTCGTTTAACTGTTTTCCTTTTAACACCCGGGGAAATTTACTTTGCCCTCCCAATTTATTTTTGCTTGCCAAAAAGTCAATAAATGCCTGATTGGGAAGAACAGTTACGAGTACTTCTTTCAAGGCATGTTTTCTTTCCACTGCATAGTCGTCATTTAAAGTTTTTAAATGGGCGTCGATTTTTTCTTTTAATTCAATTTCGCTGATGGGCTTATCGGTGCCAACAAACCATTGATGCGCAAATAAACCTTGATAGGGAATACCAACCACGCAATACTCATTTATCATTAGGTTAAGATCATATGCGGTTTGTTTAACGGCGCGATTCATATTATCCACGCTAAGATGTTCACCACATAAACTTAAAAAGTGTTTCGTGCGCCCGGTAATAATTACTTCAAAACGCTTCAAATCTGTAAATTTGACCGTGTCTCCGATTAAATAACGCCAGGCACCTGCGCAATTACTAATTAAAAGCGCGTACTCTTTGTCTAATTCTACTTCTGTAATAGTTAAAGCTTTTGCCTTAGGTTTAACATTGCCCTCCTGATCAAAATTGTCTTCATTAAAAGGAATAAACTCAAAAAACAGTTTATTATCGGTCATTAATTTCATGGCCTGTAGTTCGTTCGGTCTTTCCTGATAAGCAACAAAGCCTTCAGAAGCCATATAGGTATCCAGGTAAATCAAAGGTTTATGGCATAACGCATCAATACTTTTTTTGTATGGATGAATAGCCACTCCACCGTGCACGTATATAGCCAAATTGGGCCAAATGTCATGAATCGTTTTTAGATTGTAATGTTTAATAATTCGTTCAAACAAAATCTGTATCCAGGCCGGAACACCACATATAAAACCAACGTCCCATTGTTTGGCCTTATCTACAATTTCTTGCAATTTATTTTCCCAACTAACAATCGAACGAATTTGAGGACCCGGTAATGTAAAATTTTGGAACCAACGAGGCTGGGTTCCGGTGGTAATTCCGCTCAAATCTCCGCTAAAATAAGTACCGTTATAATTAAGATTGGTGCTTCCGCCAACAAACAAAATTTCTGTTTCAAATTGTTCTTTTGAAAAATTAAAATGTCGGGTAGCTAAAATTTGTTTTAGAGTGCCCTTATGAATCGTCTTAATCATATCCTTGGTAACGGGAATATGTTTGCTTGATGATTCAGAGGTGCCTGAACTGAGCGCAAAATACTTTATTTTTCCGGGCCAACACACATCCCGCTCACCCTTCAATGCTCTGTGCCACCAGGCATCAAAAATACCCTGATAATCGTAAATGGGAACTGTTTGCTGAAAAATTTTGATAGGATCTTCTCTTAAAGCCAGATCGCCAAAATTAAACTGAACCCCAAAATCAGTATCCTGCGCTTTAGTAATAAGCTTTTGCAATTGCTTTACCTGCTGCTTATAAACATTTTTGCGCGCCGGAATTCGTGAACGAATATCAATAGCACTTTTTATGATAGAACCAAGTATTGGCATTTTTTACCTCGCTGATTTAGAATGAACAGATTAAAAATTACTTTATATACCTAAAATCATGGTTGTTTTTAATTGCTTTAAGGGAATGATAAATAAGTTTGATTACTTCCTCCACATCTTGTTTGTGAACACTTTCAACCGTTGTGTGCATATACCGCAAAGGCAAAGAAATTAAGGCCGAAGCAATCCCATCAGTAGCATACGCAAAAGCGTCAGTATCTGTGCCCGTTACTCGTGATGCAGCTTGGCGTTGAAAATCTATTTTATTCTTTTTAGCGGTTTCAATAATTAATTTTAAAAGATTGTTTTGCACCGCTGGCGCGTAACTCACCACTGGGCCTTTTCCACAGGAAAGATCACCACTGGCTATCTTATTCATCATTGGGCTCTGCGTATCATGGCAAACGTCGGTGACAATGGCAACCTGAGGATTTATTTTTCGGGCTATCATGGTGGCTCCATTTAACCCCACCTCTTCCTGAACCGAATTCACAATGTAAAGACCAAAAGGTAATTTATCTTTATTCTCTTTAAGAAGTCTGGCTACTTCAGCAATCATAAAACCGCCCATGCGATTATCCAAAGCACGCCCTACATAATAACGTCCATTTAATTCCATGAGTTCATCAGGATAAGTTACCACACAGCCAACATGAACGCCAAGTTTTTCAACCTCTTTATCTGACTTACATCCTAAGTCAAGAAACATATTCTTAATAGTTGGCGTCTCTTCTTAAGCCGAATCACGTACATGAATGTCCGGCCAGCCAAAAACAGCATGATAAATAAC
>CALMND010000182.1 GCA_937868565.1 uncultured Bacteroidota bacterium
ATCAAATTGCAATAATCTACCTGCAACTTGAATATATTCTGTTTGAAAATTAATATCGCTTATTTTGTTGACCTTGGTTTTGTCAATATGCCGTATTGGATAATGCTGAAGTAAGTCGTTAAAAGTAAATAACTCCAATTCTTTTTTGAGCATATCAGCCCTAAGCGGTCCAACCCCCTTAAGGTATTCAATAGGCGATGCGAGTATGGTGTTTACAGCTGAAATAATGATAATAATATGTTTCCGGCTACAATTTCCGATTTCTTTTGATGCCAACCATAAAAAACCAAACACTATATTTATCTTCGCCCATATGGAAAAAGAGGTTGTAGTAAGTGGAATTCGGCCTACCGGATTTCTTCATCTAGGAAATTATTTTGGTGCAATGCGTAATTATGTGCGCATGCAAGACGATTTTAATTGTTATTTCTTTGTAGCCAATTGGCATAGTTTAACCACACACCCAGATACCAAAGAACTAAAAAATAGTGTTTACAGGGTTATTGCAGAAAATATTGCTTGTGGATTAGATCCACAAAAAGTGGCATTTTATGTACAGAGCGATGTGCCGGAAATTGCTGAACTCTATTTGTATTTGAATATGCTTTCTTACAAAGGTGAACTGGAAAAAACAGTCACTTTTAAAGAAAAAGTGAGAATGCAACCCGAAAATGTAAACGCTGGGTTACTTACCTATCCTGTTTTACAAGCTGCTGACATTATTATTCAAAGAGCAGTAAAGGTTCCCGTGGGAAAAGACCAAGAACAACACTTAGAAATGGCCCGAAATTTTGCTGACCGTTTTAACTACCGTTACGGAGAAGTGTTCCCCTTACCCTATGCATTTAATTATGGAGATGAGTTAATCAGAATCATGGGATTAGATGGGAATGGCAAAATGAGTAAAAGCGAAAATCAAAACGCCACTATTTACTTAGCGGATGACAACGAGTTAATTAGAAAAAAAATAATGAAAGCCAAAACGGATCAGGGACCAGCTGAACCAAACGCTGAAAAGCCCGATTATATC
>CALMND010000183.1 GCA_937868565.1 uncultured Bacteroidota bacterium
CTGATGGTTATAGTTTATAGAGGAGTTCAGATTATGATTATTTGAATTCGCCCGATGACGTGTATGTCTCGCAATCCCAAAGTAAACTTTTTGGATTAAAGCCAGGGGACGTCGTAAAAGGGGGCGTTCGTCCACCAAAGGAGGGAGAAAAGTATTTTCCCTTAATTAAGGTAGAACAAATTAATGGCCGCGATCCGTCATTTGTGCGTGACCGGGTTATCTTCGATTACTTAACACCGTTGTTCCCATATGAAAAAATAAAACTCACCGGACATCCTCAAGAAAATATGAGTACGCGTGTGATGGATTTGTTTGCCCCTATTGGGAAAGGACAAAGAGGTTTAATAGTAGCGCAGCCTAAAACGGGTAAAACAGTTTTATTAAAAGATGTAGCTACCGCTATTGCGTATAATCATCCTGAAATTTATTTAATTATTCTTCTAATTGATGAGCGTCCCGAGGAGGTAACTGATATGGCGCGTAGTGTAAAGGCTGAAGTTATTTCGAGCACTTTTGACGAACCAGCTGAAAAACATGTAAAAATAGCCAACATCGTTTTAGAGAAATCCAAACGAATGGTTGAGTGTGGACACGATGTTGTTATTTTATTGGATAGCATTACCCGTTTGGCACGCGCTTACAATACAGTGTCTCCGGCCAGCGGTAAAGTACTAACAGGTGGTGTGGATGCGAATGCATTGCACAAACCAAAACGTTTCTTTGGAGCAGCACGTAAAGTGGAAAACGGAGGGTCATTAACAATATTGGCAACGGCTTTAACTGAAACTGGCTCTAAAATGGATGAAGTAATTTTTGAAGAGTTTAAAGGTACCGGCAACATGGAACTTCAACTTGATAGAAAATTATCTAATCGAAGAGTGTATCCTGCAATTGATTTATTGGCTTCGTCAACCCGTAGAGATGATTTGTTAATCGACAAAGAAACTTTGAGTCGTTTATGGGTATTGCGTAAGCATTTGGGTGACATGAATCCGCAGGAAGCTATGGAGTTTTTACTGGATCGTTTACGTCGCAGTCAAACCAATGAGGAGTTCTTAATCAGTATGAATGGTTAGTGCATGAACAAACGTGCCCTGATTTACGGAATAATTTACAGTGCTCTGGTTATTGCTATAAAGCTGTATGTTCTTTTAGCCGGTTATTCATTAACTAAATTCGGTTATTATTATTCCAGCATCACCTGTGTGTTTTTGATTTTGCCTTTTTACGCTTTATTAATTAAGCAAGTAAGAGACAAAGATAATGATGGCGTGATTGGTGGTAGAGAAGCCGTACGCCTTGCTCTGACGTTGTTTGCCATCAGCGCAGTAATCATTAGCCTATATAACTATCTTGAGTTTGAGACTTACGGTAAAGCGCTGGCTATTGAATATTATAACAGCCAA
>CALMND010000184.1 GCA_937868565.1 uncultured Bacteroidota bacterium
ATTTCATTAACAAAGGAAAAAAACTAGAAATACTTTATAATTTCGAACAGACTGGAAGAAAAGCTCTGGTTAAACCTTACACCTTCCCCTACATCGCCTTAACACTTGACCCGACAGGCAACCTTATGCGGAAAAATCAACATTATACGATTCATGAACTTGGTTACGAATTTATAAGCATCTCCATTGCCCTAACGATAAATAAAGACAAAGAGGGAGTCAATAATTTTAAATACCTGGGTAAATCGGTTAAAAACGGTTATACCTGCAACATGCTTGAGTATGAAAATAAATCATACTCTTATGTAGATTACGTGGTACGTGATAAAGAAACCGTAAGCATGATTGCCACTAAATTAAGCGTAAACGATTATTTACTGCGCTTCAACAACAATTTGCTAAATGAGTTTGGTTTCCTGAAAAAGGGCAGAGTCTTAAAAGCTCCCAATCTATATAGCAAAAAGGCGATTTTATATATAGACGAAAAGTTAATGGTTCCTGTATCAATAAGCCTTTATGACGATATTGGATTGTTTGAAAGTTACGACTACACCAACATTGAAATAAATAAACCTTTTAAGGAGAATGAGTTTAATCGAGATTTTAAAGACTACGGATTCTAAAGTTCTTTCATAAGAACCTTGTATAGTTCTATCATTCCCTCCACATCTTTTTTATGTACTTTTTCGTCGGGAGTGTGGACATTTTCTTCGGCTGCGCCAATAAAACACCAATCCCAAGGATACTCAGCCATTTGTAATTCTTTTGCATCACTTCCGCCGCTTCCCTCTATCTCCAATTGGTACGCGCATTTATTCTTATCGGCAATTGCAATAATTCTGTTTATAAAACTTCTTCGTGGAATTAAACTATCACGCATACTTATTACTGGACCTTTTGCGTAACGCACACCGTCCGAAATCCAGGAGATATCTGAAATTAGCGCTTGCTGGATATTATGTTTTTCCTGCAAATATTTTTGTAGATATGAAACACTTCCCCCTCCATGTTCTTCCCAGCTGCTAAATACAATGGCTCCGTTTTTCAAGGTCTCAGCTACTTTTAATGCGTTATAAACTCCCAATCTATTATCCATATAACAGCATTGAATGTGATTCTTATCTTCACGCCAATTTCTTTTAAAAACTAATTCCGTACCCCTCGCAAAATCACGCTTAGCCTCATATTCTAATTGACTATCGGTTATTTTTAGTTTTACTTCCTGCTCCCCTTTAGCATCTCTTCCAACCAAAGTAAAACCGTTTTTAGCAACGGGGCCGCCAATTTTAACCAACTGCTTTCCATATCTCACAGTAAAGCCAATGCTATCCATGTGGGCAAACATGGCTGTTTTTGGTTTTCCAAATATTAAAATAATATTGTCCTGAAATCCCTTACCTGAAATTACTTTCGGTTTTACCGTCCAATTTTTTGAATGTTGTTTAATATAATCTAAAAGAAAGTCTTTCATGGCAACTTCATTCCCGCTCGGAGCATGAATGGCGCACATATCCTTTAATAGTTCGTAACCTGATTTTTTCCTTTTTGTCATAATGAATGATTTAGATTGAATTTAAATATTCAAATTTTGCTCTGTAAATTTCTCCTAGTTGACTTGCGAACTTTTCAGAATCTCGTTTTCTTACCTGGCAAACTATAACGTTCGTTGCATGATACTGATTCGAAATTATTTTCGCTTCCTTTTCTTTCAATAACTTCATCACAGAACTAAGATCTTCAAACCCAAATTCAATTTTGTAAAGATAATATATAAAACACTCTTCAATTTTAGAATTACGGATAACATCAGCTGTTGCATTTTTATAAGCATTTATAAGTCCGCTAACGCCTAACAGTGTTCCTCCAAAATACCTTATCACTACCACAAGAACGTTGGTCAAATGGTGGCTTGTGATTTGCGTTAAGATTGGTTTTCCAGCGCTATTAGAAGGCTCGCCATCGTCATGGGTTCTGGTCAATCCACTATCAGAGCCTAAACACCATGCATAACAGTGATGACGCGCCGAGGGGTGTTTTTTACGCAAGCTGATCAAGTGTTTTTTTATTTGTTCTTCATTTACTACCGGAAAAGCAAAAGCGAAAAATTTTGAGCCACGGTCTTTAAACACACCTTCCGACGCATTACTAATTGTATAGTAGGAAAATATTTCAGGCTTGCTCATTCATTCTAAAGATAGGGTATTCTCTATAAAAAATCCCCTCCGTTTATGAAAGGGGATTTTAATTAAGACCAAAGCCCTAAAGATGCTATCTGAGAAACAACATTTCACGGTACTTAGGTAGTGGCCAGGTAGCGTCATCCACAATAAACTCCAGCTTATCAACCTGATAACGAATTAAGTCAAAATAAGGTTTTACTTTTTCGCAATATACACTTGCTTGTTTTTTAGCTCCCTCTAAGTTATTAGCCTTTTTACGTTCTTCACGCATATCTTCCGCTGCCTTAATAATTATCGTAACACGTTCGCTTATTTCTTTAATTAGCGCTAGTTGTGTATCGGCTGTTTTCTTAAAATCAGCGGCATTCATAATATTCTTTAGTCCCGCAACGTTATCTACCAGCACTTTTTGATAAGCAATAGCCGCCGGTACAATTTGGTTATTTACCATATCGGCAATAATGCGCGACTCAATCTGAATTTTTTTGGTATATGTTTCCAAGCTAATTTCGTAACGGGCTTCTTGCTCGCGGTGAGTTAAAATTCCCAAAGACTCATACAATTTCAATGTTTTTTTCGAAATCATTGCTTCTAAAGCACCCGGAGTTGTTGGCACATTGTTCAATCCTCGTTTTTTTGCTTCGGCCTTCCAGGCATCTCCATAACCGTTACCTTCAAAACGAATGCGCTTACTTTCTATAATGTATTGTTTTAAAGTTTGAAAAATGGCTTCATCTTTTTCAACTTTTTTGTTCATTAAAGAATCTACATCGCGTTTAAATGCAATTAACTGTTCGGCTACGATCGCGTTTAACACAGTCATTGGTCCGCCACAATTAGCAGAAGAACCAACGGCTCTGAATTCAAATTTATTTCCGGTAAAAGCAAATGGTGAAGTTCTGTTTCTATCAGTATTATCCAATAAAATATCAGGAATACGACCAATGTTCATTTTTAGCGCTGTTTTTTCTTCGGGGCTCATTTTACCATTGTGCACTGCTTTTTCTAACTCATCCAAAACCTTAGAAAGTTGTCCCCCCAAAAATACCGACATAATTGCCGGCGGTGCTTCATTGGCACCAAGCCTATGATCGTTATTGGCCGAAGCAATAGAGGCGCGTAACAAATCAGCGTGCTCGTACACCGCCTTAACTGTATTAACGAAAAAAGTTAAAAATTGAAGGTTTGTTTTTGGTGTTTTGCCGGGCGACAATAAATTTTTACCGGTATTGGTAGCCAAACTCCAATTATTGTGTTTACCACTTCCGTTTACTCCGGCATAGGGTTTTTCATGCATCAACACTCTAAAATTATGGCGGATGGCAACTTTCTCCATAACATCCATTAATAATAAATTATGATCTACGGCTAAATTGGTTTCTTCAAAAACCGGGGCACATTCAAATTGAGCGGGTGCCACCTCATTATGACGCGTGCGAACAGGTATTCCTAACAAATGGGCTTCGTGTTCAAAATCGCGCATGTATGCGGCAACACGCTCTGGTATAGAACCCCAGTAATGATCTTCTAATTGTTGCCCTTTTGCAGAAGCGTGACCAAAGAGCGTCCGGCCGGTTTGTTGAATATCGTAACGGATATTATAAAGTGCGGCGTCAATTAAAAAATACTCTTGCTCCCAACCTAATGTTGCAATAACTTTGGTTACATTTTTATCAAAATACTGGCAGACCTCTGTGGCGGCTTTATCCACCGCTTGCAGAGATTTTAAAAGAGGTGTTTTGAAGTCTAATGATTCACCGGTATAAGAAATAAAAATAGTAGGGATACATAAGGTTTCGCCCCATATAAAAGCAGGGGACGTAGGATCCCAGGCAGTGTAACCGCGCGCTTCGAAGGTATTACGAATTCCGCCATTTGGAAAAGACGAAGCGTCGGGTTCCTGCTGAACTAAAGCGTTACCGCTGAAACGTTCTATCGCTCTTCCACCCTCAATAGGTTCAAAAAATCCATCATGTTTTTCGGCGGTTGCGCCCGAAAGGGGTTGAAACCAATGTGTAAAATGCGAAACATTTTTTTCCATTGCCCAAGCTTTCATGCCATTAGCAATTTGTTCTGCCATTTTACGGTCTATTTTACTGCCGGATTTGATAGAATTCATCAAGCTTTTGTAAGCTTCATCGCTAAG
>CALMND010000185.1 GCA_937868565.1 uncultured Bacteroidota bacterium
CTTTAAATCATCAGCATACTCCTTTAGTTTTTGTAAATCCATGTCACCGGCTATATTTACATACATAATTGGCAACTCCGAAAAAGCTAATTCTTTTACAAAAGGTTGACGGGTGAGTCCGGTTGGCAGATCAGATTTGGCTTCGTCTACCTTATCTTTAATTTGTTGCCTCGCTTTATCAATGGTAACATTGGTATTAAACTCAACGGTAATTAACGACACGTCCTGCATGGAGTTGCTCGTTAGTTTTTTTACACCAGGTATTGATTTAAGTTTTTTCTCGAGTGGTTTTGTAATTGTGTTTTCGATATTGCTTGGCGAGTTACCAGCATAAACCGTACTTACGAAAAACTTGGGTACCACGATGTCTGGAAAACTTTCTTTAGGCAAACCGTTGTATGCTGATATGCCCGCCAGAGTGATAATTATTGTAACAATATAAATGGCTGTTTTATTGTCAATGGCCCAGCTGCTGGGTTTAAATTGTTTGAAATCCATATTTTTAAAATTTTTGGCCTGAAATTATTTATTGATCTGAAGAGTTGACTGGGAGATTTTCATTTCAACTAAATTCCAAACCCGTTATTACTTTTTAATTTGAATTGCGTCACCATCATTTAATCCGTCGTAACCTTCGGTAATTAGCAAGTCTGTGTCGGCTAATCCTGATTTAATTTCTGCTACACCATTGTACTCTTTACCTAATATAATGTTGCGTTTGGCTGCCTTTTTACCATCGGCCACTAATACGTAATGTTGTCCTTTTAAATCTTTTTGCACGTAGTTTAGCGGAAGTGATATTACCGGCTTTTCGGTTTTGTAATCGTTAATTTTAATAAAGGTAATCTGGTTTGGATGGTATTCTTTTTTATTGTCAAGCAATATTTCCACACCAAAGGTTCTGTTCATTGCGCTTATGGAACGTGATGCATAGTTAATGCGGGCAGTTAAGGTGTCTTCTGAATCGGGAAATTTAATTTGTACTTCATCGCCTTTGTGAACTTTGGATGCGTAGCTTTCTGCCAAATCGGCTTTTACTTTCAAATTTTTGAAGTTCACCACACGTATGGCAGGCATTCCCGGAGCCGTTAACTGACCTAACTTAATATCAACCGCATCAACTGTACCATCAATTGGTGATACAATGCGTGTCATGCGCACTTGCTCCTGCAAAGCGGCTAGTTTTTTCTCCATACTTTCTTTTTGTGTTTTAGCCTGAAGAAATTGTACCTCAGTTCCAATTTTTTGCTCCCAAAGCGCTTTTTGTTTTTCGTAAAGTTGGTTTACCAATTCTGAGTTAATTTGCAAATCAGATATGCTTTGTTGCAAAGCACGGGCATCGGTTTCGGCCAACACCTGCCCTTTACTTATATCATCTCCTACTTTTACATTTATTTTTGTAATAGTGCCCGGCATTTCAGCTGCAAGCGATACATTTTCCTCTGCATCAATATGACCCTGAACATTGATGTAAGTTTTAAAAATGGTAGGTGTAATCGCAGAAGCTTCAACCAGAGTAAATTTTTTGCCAGAGTCACCTTCCAGTTTAGAAATTTTGGTGGCAATTTCTGAAAGTTGTGTTTTTAGTTCGGCTTGCTTTGCTTTTAAATCGCCAAGGCTTTCTTCTTTTTTACCGCTACAGGAAGCCATGATGAAGGCTAATACTAAAATGGGCAGCGCGTACTTTTGATTTTTGATTTTTGATTTTTGACTTTCTAACTGTAACATATCGTTTTGTTTTTAATATTTTTTTCAGATTTATTTTACTAGGGTTCCTGTTGCTTTTTGGTAATCGATTTTGGCCACTATCATATCGTAAATGGCATTGTAATAATTGGTTTGCGCCTCTTTTAATGAGGTTTCGGCGGTTACAATTTCAAGATTGTTTCCTAGTCCACTTTCGAATTTCTTTTGCACTACATCGTAAACGTGTTGTGCCAATTCTGAATTTTTCTTTTGTATCCTTAATGTTGTAGCGGCATTAACATAAGATATACTGGCCGCTGAAGCTTCTATTTCGGCACCCAGTTCTACGTTTTTTAGAGTGTTTAGATTTTTTTGTGATGCAATTTTGGCTTGCTGTAAACGATTAACACGTTGCATGCCGGTAAAAATATTTAAGTTAAGTGTTGCACCTACTAATGTAATTTTAAACCACTTTTTGTTGATGTCATTATCATCAAACTGAAGAAAATTAAAGGTATTTCTTTGTGCATTGTAATTATGAGATGCATAGGCAACGAGGCTGGGCATGTAACCCCATTTTTGACGCTTCACATCAATATCTAACAAACTTTGTTGAGCTTGTAATAACTGAAATTCAGGTCTTTTGCTAACATCAACTTTTGCCGCTGAAAGGTCATCAGTTGGCTCACCGTTCATATTAATAGAGTCGGTAAGATTAATGGAGTCGCTAATCTTAAAACCCATTTGAAACTTTAACATATTTTCAGTAAGTTCAATTAACTTTACAACCTTTTCCTTCTCACTCAGTACGTTATTATATTGTACCTCTAACCTCTCCACATCAATTAATTCTACAAATCCTGACTTATTATATGCTTTTGTATCGTCAAGAATTTTTTTCAATCTGAATATGTTAGCATCCAATAATTTCAGACGCTCTTTATTAATTAAAACATTATAATATGCCTTAGACACCTGCGCAACCAACTCGGCCTTGCTCCTAGTTATACTGATCTTAGATAGGTTTAAAAATTTTTCAGCCGCCTTTAATCCAAATATATAATCACTGCTGAATAAGATCTGTGAGGCGCTAAACCCAACAGTTGAGTTATATTTAGTGCCAAACTGAACAGCCTGGTAACTCCCAGCGGGACCGCCAAAAATCTGAGCGGGAAGTAAAGAAGTTGGAATATTGATATAGTCTTTAATATCTAAACTGCCGCTTAATTGTGGTAATCCAATTCCGGTAATTTCCTTTTTACGATATTCAGCATTTTTTAAATCAAGTTCTGCATTCAAATAATTCGGACTATTTTTCATGGCATAATCAATAGCCTGCTGCAGGCTAAAGCTGTTTGATTTTGATTCCTGGGCTTTGTAACTATATGTAATGGCAGAAATCGCTACCAACAACATATATTTTTTTATATTTCTCATAGATAAACTTGGTTTTTTTAGTTCAGTATTTTTCTTTTGCCGCTTAATTCTTTATTTTGACAGGGAGTCCTTACGATTATTCTTCCTCCTTTATTTTCTTGTAATTATTAATCAATTTATGACCCTTAATAGTGCAAATTCCGTAAACGAACATTTCGAGCATCAACTCACTGGCCTTAGTTAGGCTGATTCGGTCATAACTAAAATAATTTCCGAACATCAACATGTCTATTTGTGCTAAACTGAACCTAGATGCAAATTCAACATCGACATCCTGACGGTAGATACCCATTTCTTTTCCCTTTTTTATATTATTAACAACATCTTTGTAAGCACATTCTTCCTTAAATTTTTGAAAACGCTTATATGCAATAGGGTAAAACTTCTGAAGGTCGAGGAAAAATAAAGGATTGATATGTTGCATCATTTCCCTCATTTTTATTGAAATAAGCATAATTTCATGAACAGGATCCTTTGCGATTTGACTGATTTCAAAAAACACTTTTTCCTGAATCAACATTTCAACATCACACAACTGATTCACTAAATCATCTTTTTCCTTATAGAATTGATAAATGGTCTTTTTCGACATACCCAATTCTTTAGCAATATCATCCATAGTAACATGTTTGATACCAAACTTAAAAAACATCAGTAATGCTGTTTTTAGTATTTTTTCCTGCGCTTCCATTTATAATTTCGGGCACAAAACTACGGAAACTTTTATTGTCTTGCAAGTTTCCGATAAAAAAATATTTTTTGCATCTTTACAAACCATGGAGCACCATAAGCTAAGCCGCTGGAAACGTTTATTACTTTTTTTAAGGAAAAAGTACCGCTTCGTTATTTTAAACGACAGTACTTTTGCTGAAAAATTGTCGTTTATACTGAGTCCATGGGGTATTATTATTGGAGTTTCAGCACTTACGATAGTTATGACCAGCCTTGTAATAAGTTTAATAGCCTTCACACCTTTACGCGAATATATTCCCGGTTATGGAAACATTGCTGAAAGAAAACAAATTCTCAAACTTAATTTGAAGGCAGATTCGCTGGAGAAAACACTCGACTCTCGGGAATCTTACCTTAAAAGTGTTCTAAATGCGCTGGACGAGAGGCTGGAAACCAGGACGGAAAAGCCAAAAAAAGATACAACGGGGAAATATAAGAACATAAACACAAAACCCAGTTCAACCGACATAGCATTTAGAAATGATTACGAAGAAAATAAGGATAATGCAGTGGCAAGCGTGGCCAAGTTAAAATACAAAACACTTTCGGAATTAGTTTTTTTTACGCCCGTAAAAGGGATAGTTACAAACTCTTTTAAGATGACAGAAGAGCATTATGGGGTAGATATTGTAACCAAACAAGATGAAACGGTGAAAAGTACATTGGATGGAACCATCATTTATACAGGATTTTCAGCCAAAGATGGTAATATTGTTCAGGTGCAGCATACAGACAATATTATTAGCATTTACAAACACTGCTCGTCGTTTTTAAAAAACACCGGTGACAGAATAAAATCCGGAGAAGCAATTGCTGTGGTTGGAAATACAGGAGAAAAAAGTAACGGTCCTCATTTGCATTTTGAATTGTGGTTTAACGGTTCGCCTGTAAATCCTCAGGAATTTGTTTCTTTCTAAACCATGCCTGCGAGATAAATAAACAGTAAAAAAAAGCGTAAAAAGTACTACCTGCCTGCGTTTCAAGAGTATCTTCAAAAAGAAAAGAATAAACCAGAACCAAAAAAAACACCCAAAACAAAAAGTCGAGTTCTTTTCTTAAATAAAAAACCGGGTAAAACACGGAGAGCAGGAAAATTAAAAAACCAAAAATTCCAACAGAAAGAAATACCGTTAGGAATTGATTGTGGGGGCGTTTATACCATTCTTTTTTTAGAGGCGATTGGGTTTCTATGTATGTTTTATCGAGCACTTCTTGCACATCACCAGTGCCAACACCAAACCAAAAGTTGTTTGAAATTGCCTGCAAACTTGCTTTCCAAAAATACAGTCGCATGGTTAATGAATGTCCGTTGACCTGCCTATTATTGCTGTATTCAGTATATTCGTTTAGCAATTCATAAGTCCTTTTTTGAAGATAGCCCCAATCGGCATACAAATAGTTGGTTATATTTTTTTGAATGTTGATTTTATCCTGAGGACTCAGTTTTGAAATTCCAACAGAATCTTTATTCAAACCTTTGCTCGCAAGATATCTGGTCAGAATTTCATACCGGTTAAGATTGTGTTGTTTTTCGAAATTAAAACTATCCGCGGGTACTTGTCTCTTCCATTCCCTTTGAAGCTCATCCAACTGAATATTTATGAGCACGTAATTTCCATTTTCTCTTTGTCCCAGAGTATCAAAGTGTATATACGTCCTACCAACACTATTTTGCTTTTGAACCTTGTTATTTTCCGAATTGTTAACGACAAGCTGCGCGATTCTGACATTATTCAAATAGAAAATAAAACTTACAAGGCACAAGCCAATTAATCCATAGGAGATTAACTTCACGCGTGAATTTTGGCGATAGATTAAAACAACTAAAGTGAGAAAAGATAAGATCAGAAAAATAATCAGCCCGGATACCAAGCCTAAAATAATGAGAACGAACGTTAGATAAACCGCAATTAAACCGAATAAAATTTTATCCCGATAATTATTGGGAGTCAGATATACAAATTTATATGAAAGATAAATGGAAGTGAAAATTGCTACATTTAAGTAAAGACCAAGACGAATGTGACTCATGTAACGGGAAACGTTGCGTATGTGCTCGGCTGAATGCAAAATATAGGTATAAGTAAGGCACCACGCGGTATTGGTCAAACAGCCCATCAAAAAACAAATCAGAATAGTTTGTAGCTCTTTTAATGACAAAGGCTTGGAGGTAAATAAAATTAAGGCCATAGAAAAAATGGGCCATTTAATTTTAATATCGGTTAATCCTAAATCCAGATTCTCTGTATATATCAGGCAGGGAAAATGAATGATGAAGATGGAAATGACTATCCAGAAAATTTTGCTGTATTTTACTTGCGACCACTTGCGTTTAAAATCCATTTCGAGCAGCCAATTTGCACCCAAAAAAATTTCTGGCACACTCGTCGGCACTGTGCCCATCATCATTCCAAAGGCCAGACCGCATAGGCCTATCAGATATAAATTTCTATGTGTTTGAGTCGAAAACAATTCGTTTTTAAAGAAACGAAAAATAAAAGGAAAAATTGCACAAATAAAAAAATCCTGCTTTTATATCAGGCAGGATTCTATTTACAATTTAAATTATTAATTCCCGAAATCGGAAAGGAATTTTATGCGCATGATTCTTATTTCTTCTTCACTGTAATCATTTTCGCCCAACTCCTTTAATGCCGCTTGAACGCTCCCGTCTTCACTTTCCTTAAAATATTCCATTATCTCGTCCTGTTTTTCTTCATCCATCACATCATCAATGTAATAGTTGATATTCACTTTTGTTCCCGATTCAACAATGGTTTCAATTTCAGTTAATAAATTGGGGAGGGTAAGGTTTTTACTCTTCGCCATATCTTTTAAACTTATTTTACGATCGATGTTTTGAATGATGTATACTTTAAGTCCGGATTTGTTGACTACTGATTTAATAACCATGTCAACGGGGCGTTCTATTTCATTTTCTTCAACATACTTTTTAATAAGCTCTACAAATGGTTTCCCGTATTTAGCTGCTTTGCCGGTTCCAACGCCACTTATCTTGGTCATTTCGTCCATACTAATTGGATATTGAATGGACATTTCCTCGAGTGATGGCTCCTGAAAAATTACATAAGGCGGCAAACCTTTTGTTTTCGCAATTTTTTTAACCATGTCTTTCAACAGCGCAAACAATACCTCATCGGCTGCGCCTCCGCTACCCTTACCGCCAACAACTATATCGTCATCACCGGAGTCACTATTGGTATTATTATTATCCCTGTCCTTCGCAAACTTAACGCTGTATGGTTTTTTCATAAAGGCGCGACCTTTGTCAGTCATCTTCAAAAGGCCATAGTTTTCAATGTCTTTGTCTATAAAACTGTTCACAATAGCCTGACGTAATACAGATTGCCAGTATTTATCATCCTTGTCGTGGTCAACACCTGCACCCCAGGATTTCAAATTATTGTGTTTGTAGGTTTTGGCCGTTGAGGTTAGGTTACCCATCAGCACATTTATTACGTCTTTTATTTTGTGTTTTTCTTTAATTTCTAAGACACATTCCAGGGCTAATTCAAGGTCTTCTTTGGCTTCAAATTTTTGCTTTGGGTGACGGCAATTGTCACACATGCTATTACATAGCACCTCATCAAACATTTCTCCAAAATAATGAAGTAAAAATTTACGGCGGCAACTGCTTGTTTCGGCAAAAGCTGCAGTTTCTGAAAGCATTTGTTTGCCAATTTCCTGTTCGGCCACCGGTTTGTCTTTCATAAATTTCTCCAGTTTCATGATATCGTCATGGCTGTAAAAAGTCACGCACTTTCCTTCACCTCCATCACGCCCCGCACGCCCTGTTTCCTGATAGTATCCTTCCAAAGATTTAGGAATATCGTGGTGAATCACAAATCTTACGTCTGGTTTGTCAATACCCATTCCAAATGCAATTGTTGCAACAATTACATTCAATTCTTCCATCAAAAACATGTCCTGAGTTCGCGCTCTCTCTTTAGCATCAAGACCCGCATGGTAGGGGGCTGCTTTAATCCCGTTAACCTTGAGGGCCTCAGATATTTCCTCAACTTTTTTGCGGCTCAGGCAATAGATAATGCCACTTTTGCCACTATTTTGTTTAACGTATTTTATTATTTCCTTATTAACATTCTGTTTTGGGCGTACATCGTAATATAGGTTACCCCGGTTAAAAGATGATTTAAAAAGATTGGCGGTTAACATGCCAAGATTTTTCTGAATATCCTGTTGCACCTTTGGCGTAGCCGTAGCGGTTAGCGCCATAACAGGAACTCCACCCACCGCGTCAATGATTGGTCTGAGGCGACGGTATTCCGGTCTGAAATCGTGACCCCATTCTGAGATACAATGAGCCTCGTCTATCGCAAAAAAAGAAATTTTAAATTCTTTAAAAAAGTTAATATTATCTTCTTTAGTAAGGGTTTCCGGAGCAATGTACAATAATTTAGTCTTACCAGACAGCACATCCTTTTTCACCTGCATGATGTCACTTTTATTGAGCGATGAATTCAAAAAATGGGCAATGCCAGTTTCGTTACTAAATCCTCGGATGGCATCCACTTGATTCTTCATTAAGGCTATTAGCGGCGAAACAACAATAGCTGTTCCCTCGCTTAAGATGGCAGGCAATTGGTAGCACAAACTCTTTCCTCCGCCTGTTGGCATTATTACAAACGTATCCTTACCACTAAGTAGGCTTTTAATTATTTTTTCCTGGGTCCCTTTAAACCCGTCAAATCCAAAAAAACTTTTAAGGGTTCCTAAGATTTCGTGTGTTTCTACTTCGGCAATCATATGTTTAACTGATTAAAATGTATGTTTGAATGAGTGAACCGATTTTTTAGTCTTTCATTCCTATCTTAAAGATATACAATTTTTTTTTCACAGAACAATTTTTTTTGTGTAAAAAATACATTTTCGGCCATTGAACTTAAATTGTAGACGGAGGAGGAATTATCAGAGATTAGGTTTCATTTTTGGGTAGTACCTCAATAAAACAATAATAAAAGTGATAGAAATTAGGGTGTTAATATAAAATGCGACTCCGGTTTGCTCATTAATTAGATTAAAAAGCACTTTGG
This sequence comes from uncultured Bacteroidota bacterium, assembly GCA_937868565.1. Lineage (GTDB taxonomy): Bacteria > Bacteroidota > Bacteroidia > B-17B0 > Aurantibacillaceae > Aurantibacillus. The sequence goes on from CALMND010000185.1 coordinate 8,928, forward strand.
CAAAAAAAGTCATTAAGTAGAGTTGAAGCCCCCAACGTTTTAAATACCATAATCCGACACAAGCTATAAAACTCCCTGCAACCAATATTCCGTAGAGGGCTGGAACAAAAAGGCCTAGTTTTTTTATTCCTGGCGAAAATACCTGCGGAAAGGTATAAAGCACTGAAAGAAAGCCGAAGATACAAATGATGCTTATGATAGTAGGGCGTTTCAATTTTTATAGTTTTTCAAAGGTTTAAAGTTGTTTTAAATGATTCAAATCGTCTTTTATTACTTGCATTAATTCGTTCTGATGGCTTCCACAGGATCCAGCTGAGAAGCGCTATAGGCTGGAATAAATCCACTGATGATTCCTATTAATACTGAAATGGTAAGGCCTAAAACTATATTCGTACCTGTAAGGCTTATATCCATGTCTATTACACCTTTTCCCAACGATGTGATTATCCATGTAAGAAGCAATCCAAAAAAACCTCCAATGGCGCTAAGCATCACGCTTTCGCTTAGAAATTGAAATAAAATAAAGATATTTTTTGCGCCTAAACTTTTTTGAATGCCAATTAAATTAGTACGTTCCCTAACCGAAACAAACATGATATTGGCAATACCGAATCCGCCAACCAGGATTGAAAAACCTCCTATAATCCAACCTGCGGTTCCAATCACATCAAATAAGGCATCAAAACCCTGACTCAATAAGCTGGTTTCATTTAGTGCAAAATTGGGTTCAGCCATTGGTTTTAGGCGCCGAATACCCCGCAATAAGCCCGTTAGTTCGTCCATCATTTCAGCATTGGAAACGGCAGGTCTTGCCTTTACATATATGGTTGGATCTGCCCTTTCTGAGCGAGGGTCTAATATATACCTTGAAAAATTAAAAGGGGTTATGACCTGGTAGTCGAAACTAAATCCCAATAGACTCTCCCCTTCTTTTTTGAGTATGCCTATTACAGTTGCTTTTTGTCCGGCAATTTTGATTTCCTTCCCCAAAGGGTCTTCATTAGGGAAAAGACCTTCAGCAATCTTTGCTCCTATTAGCGCCAAATGATAACCTCCTTCTGTTTCATTTTGCGTAAAATAACGTCCCGACGTTAAATCGAAGTTTTTAATTTTATAAAAATCATGCGAGATACCCGCAATTACCGCATTTTGTATGCTATTGGATTTGTATTTAATTGTTCGGCGGGCTCCGAGTCGGTAAGCAATTGCCTGAGTTGTTTTTGCTTTTTTTTGTAATTCGTCTAATTCGTAGTACTGAGGCGTCGGCCGATTAATATATTTCCACCAGGGGTATTCCGGACCAAAACTCCAGGGCCATTTTTGAATGTAAACAACATTATTTCCTAATGATTGTATGCTTCCCCGAATATTATTTTCAAGGGAATCAACAATTGTGAATACAAGAATAATTGCGAAGATACCAATAGTTATACCTAGTAAACTTAAAAAAGAACGTAACTTATTACCAGTCAAAGATTGCCAGGCAAAAAGAACACTTTCCTTAAATAAGATAAACAGCATAGTTTAAAATTACATTTAAAAAACTATTTGATAACCATTTTAGGATGAGTGGTTAAGGTATACTTTAAAAGAACTAATTGTTATGACAGGATACTCGTTTTCGCTTGCCGATTGAACACCCGTTATTTAGGCAATATTTCGTCGCTTTGGCAGATTAACACCTAAGGTGTATCTTTGTGCCAAATTTATAGGAAGATGGATACCCTTTATCGTAAAGTGGAAGAGGCTTTGGATACTATTCGCCCTTATTTGGAAGCGGACGGTGGAAATGTGGAGGTCATAGAGATTACTGAAGACAAAACTCTGAGAATAGAACTAATGGGGGCTTGCAAAACCTGCTCTATGAGTCATATGACCATGCGTTCTGGTATTGAGGAAACCATCAAGCGAGCCGTTCCTGAAATAAAAAACATAGTTTCAGTTGGAAGCTAACGGGCACTGTTTGTAGAACATTTTTTAATTCGTCAAAAACTATATGAAGTTAACTCAAAAACTAGGTCAAAGTAAAAAAACACTTTTCTCCATTGAAATACTTCCTCCACTTAAAGGAAAAAGTATACAAAGCATTTATGACGGCATTGATCCACTTATGGAATTTAATCCAGCCTTTGTGGATGTAACCTATCACCGAGAAGAATACATTTATAAAAAAAGGGAAGGTGGTTATCTTGAAAAAGTAAGTATCCGCAAACGCCCTGGAACCGTTGGTATTTGT
>CALMND010000186.1 GCA_937868565.1 uncultured Bacteroidota bacterium
ATGACAACAACAACTCCGCTCAGCATGACAACAACAACTCCGCTCAGCATGACAACAACAACTCCGCTCAGCATGACAATAACAACTTCGCTCAGCATGACAACAACAACTCCGCTCAGTATGACGATAAACTCGCCGCTCAACATAGCAATAGTATCAGCACTGAGAGTGCTTTTTATAGCATATCTCAACGAGTTAGCAACGATAATCTTAAACACAACTCTTTTACTGTCACCCTGAGCGGAGTCGAAGGAGGGCAGTAAAAGCGTGCATATTGTATCCATGCCTCTCAATTGCCACACATATTACAGCCTCCGTTACGGAACACTTTCCGTCGAAGAGCTATTGACCGAAGTGGAGCGCAAAGGATATAACTCTATGGTTTTGTCAGACATCAACAACACCTCCGCTATTCTCGATGCTTTGCGTCTTACAGACAAAAAAGAATTTAAAGTAATTCCCGGAATTGACTTTCGAAATGGAATTAAACAACAATACATTGGTATTGCAAAAAACAATGCAGGCTTCAGAGAATTAAATGAACATCTCTCACAGTATTTACATCAACAAAAGGATTTCGAATCAGAAGCCCCCGAATTTAAAAACGCATATGTCATTTATCCATTTCATTCCTATAAAAACAAAACTCTAAAAGAAAATGAGTTTCTGGGAATTTCTTCCAAAGAATTACACGCACTCCCTTTTTCTCCTTTTAAAAACTATACAAACAAAATGGTTGTGTTACAAACCTCAACCTTTATCAACAAAAAACATTTTAACGCTCACCGGTTGCTGCGCGCCATCGATAAGAATACATTATTAAGCAAGTTACCTTTTGAAGAACAAGCTTCACAGGACAACATGGCCCTTTTTAAAGAAGAACTAAATCTTGCTTTTTCCCAATACCCTGAAATAATAAAAAACACCGAAGAAATTTTAGCGAATTGCTCGGTGCGTTTTGAATTTGGTAAACTAGCCGGTAAAAATTTAAAATTTTACACCGAGAGTATAGAGAACGATATGATACTTCTTCGCGAATTGGCTATGGACGGTCTTCACTACCGTTATCCCAATCCGTCAGAAGATGTGTTTAAAAGAATTGAAAAAGAGCTCGAAATAATAAAAGACAAGGAATTCGCTTCCTATTATTTAATTAATTGGGACATTACCGCTTATGCAAGAGAGCAAGGTTATTTTTACGTTGGCCGCGGAAGTGGCGCAAATAGCATGATTGCTTATCTCTTAAGAATTACAGATGTGGATCCAATAGATTTGGATTTATATTTTGAAAGATTTATCAACGAACACCGAAGCAATGCTCCCGATTTTGATATTGATTTTTCATGGACAGACCGCGATGATATAACACGTTATATGTTTGACAGATTCGGGCATCATAAAACTGCCCTGTTGGCAACCTATTCCACATTTCAACACGATGCAGTAACCCGCGAATTAGGAAAAGTATTTGGTCTCCCGCCAGAGGAAATTAATAAACTCCAAAAAACAAGTTATGATCAGGTAGACCAAATAGGAAAATTAGTAATTCAATACAGTCAACTCTTACAAGGATTTCCGAGCCATTTGAGTATTCACGCGAGCGGAATTATTATTTCCGAAGAACCCATTACGACCTACACAGCCACTATCTTGCCACCAAAGGGGTATCCAACTACGCAATTCAGCATGATTGAAGCAGAAGATATCGGGTTGTTTAAATTCGACATTTTGAGCCAACGTGGTTTAGGAAAAATAAAAGACGCGGTAGAAATAATTAAAGAAAATAAAAAAGTTGTTATTGACATTCACAATATCCCAAAATTTAAACACGACGAGGAAATAAAAAAAATATTAAGCGTAGGTCAATGCATAGGATGTTTTTATGTAGAATCTCCAGCTATGCGCATGTTACTTTCGAAGTTGCAGGCCGACGATTATTTACGTTTGGTCGCTGCCAGCTCCATCATTCGTCCGGGTGTATCAAAAAGTGGAATGATGCGCGAATACATAATGCGTTATCGAGATGAAGGAAAAAGGAACAAAGCCAGAGAAGAAATGCCAGCGCTCTACGATCTTTTGGCTGAAACGTATGGAGTAATGGTGTACCAGGAAGACGTGATAAAAATCGCACATCTCTTTGCCGGCTTATCCTTAGCCGATGCCGATTACTTACGGCGCGGTATGAGCTGGAAATTTAAACAGCGTAACGAATTCTACAAAGTAAAAGAAAAATTTTTCACCAATTGTTTCGCAAAAGGCTATTCCGAAAAAACAATTACCGATATCTGGAATCAGATTGAAAGTTTTGCCAACTTTGCTTTCTCAAAAGGGCACTCCGCCAGTTATGCCGTTGAAAGTTATCAGGCACTTTATCTCAAGGCCCATTACCCTATCGAATATATGGTAGCCACGTTAAATAACGGTGGCGGCTTTTATCGCAAAGATCTATACATCCACGAAGCCAGGATGCACGGTGCTACCATTGTAGCACCGTGCATTAACACAAGCACCGCATTATGTGAAATAAAGCAAAAAACAATTTATTTGGGTCTTGGTATGATAAGCGAATTAGAACAAAATGTGATCAAAAAACTAATTGCCGAACGAAATTTAAATGGCACTTACACAGACCTCTATAATTTTATCAAACGCACACAAATATCTGTTGAACAACTACGCATTTTAATTCGGGTAGGAGCTTTTCAATCAATTAATAAAAATAAAAAAGAACTATTGTGGGAAGCTCACATGTTTATTAACCCGGCTAAGCATGACAAAAACAACAGTGAATTATTTGACGTAGAACCCGAACGTTACCGTTTACCAAAATTTGAAAACACCTGGCTCGACGATGCTTTAGATGAAATAGAATTGTTGGGCTTTTCATTATGTTCTCCATTCAAGCTATTAAAAGACAAAGTAAAAAACACACTCCTTAGCCGAGACCTTAAAAAACTGCAAGAAAAAACGGTAGAAATAGTAGGTTATTTAGTGAACATTAAATCAACAGGCACCACCAAAGGTGAAAAAATGTACTTCGGTACTTTTTTAGACATTGAAGGCTATTGGATAGATACGGTGCATTTCCCCCCTTCCGCGAGGAGTTTTCCATTTAGCGGACGGGGGTGTTACCGCATTATTGGTAAGGTTGTGAATGAATTTGATCATATATATATTGACGTTAGTCACCAGTACCGCCTGCCTGTAATTAATAAGGATGATGAAATAAAATTAGAACCCCAGGATCCTTTAATCCTTTAGAACAATACTAAAATCCTTATCTTTATAGGCTTTATAAAGCATTTGATATGGATTACAATTTTGGAGAGATAGAAAAGAAGTGGCAGAAGTACTGGGCCGATAACAAAACATTTAAAACTGAAAATAATTCTACTAAACCCAAATATTATGTTCTGGACATGTTCCCTTATCCTTCCGGAGCTGGGTTACATGTTGGACATCCTTTGGGCTACATCGCTTCTGATATCATAGCCCGTTACAAACGCCAAAAAGGGTTTAATGTTTTGCACCCTATGGGCTATGACTCCTTTGGTTTGCCAGCCGAACAATACGCCATACAAACGGGGCAACATCCAAAAATTACAACGGAACAAAACGTTGCGCGCTACCGTGAACAAATGGACAAAATCGGTTTCAGTTTTGATTGGGATAGAGAAGTGAAAACATCTGAACCGGAATACTATAAATGGACGCAATGGATTTTTATTCAAATTTTTAATTCCTGGTACAATAAAAAGACTGATAAAGCCGAGCACATTGATTCATTGATTAGGGAATTCGAGTCTACCGGTAACATAAATGTAAATGCAGCTTGCGACGAAGATGTAAAATCATTTACAGCCGAAAATTGGAAATCATTTTCCGAAAAAGAAAAATCGGATATTTTAATGGCCTATCGCTTAACTTATTTAGGTGAAGCCTTTGTAAATTGGTGTCCTGCATTAGGAACCGTTTTAGCCAACGATGAGGTAAAAGACGGCGTGAGCGAAAGAGGCGGACATCCTGTGGAAAGAAAATTAATGAAACAATGGAGCATGCGCATTACAGCTTATGCTCAACGTTTGCTGGATGGCTTAAATACCATTGATTGGACGGAGAGTATTAAAGAATCTCAAAGGTATTGGATTGGGAGAAGTGAGGGCACTTCGCTGAAGTTTAAAATTGCAAATTACTCGGCTCAGGATGCCATTGAAGTTTTCACCACACGTCCCGATACAATTTTTGGTGTAAGTTTTATCACCCTTGCGCCAGAACATGAATTAGTAGAAAAAATAACAAGTCCCGAAAAAAAAGCGGAAGTAGATGAATACATTACCAAATCCAAGAACCGTAGCGAACGCGAAAGACAAGCTGACGTGGCAAAGGTAAGTGGTGTATTTACTGGAGCTTATGCAGAGCACCCCTTTTCAGGAAAACAAATTCCGATATGGATTGGCGATTATGTTTTGGCAGGATACGGAACAGGCGCTGTAATGGCTGTTCCCGGGCACGATTCAAGAGATTATGCTTTTG
>CALMND010000187.1 GCA_937868565.1 uncultured Bacteroidota bacterium
GTGTACTACGCCTTTGGGCTTGCCCGTAGAACCAGAAGTATAAAGAATAAACAAAATATCCTCCGCATCCATTTCTTCCGCGGGGTAAAAAGGATTTCCCTGAGCTTCTACTTTTTTAATTTCATCGTTCCACCATACGTCACGACCTGCAAGCATACTAACTTCAGCTTTGGTACGTTCGCAAACTATCACTTTTTTTACCAGCGTATTTCCAACAAGTGAATCATCTATCACACTTTTTAAAGGAATGTCTTTTGCACCGCGTAAGGCACCGTCGCATGTAATAATAAATTCCGCTCCGGCATCTTGCAACCTATCGGCAATAGCTTGCGCAGAAAAACCTCCAAAAATAACGGAGTGTATGGCTCCAATTCGTGCGCAGGCCAGAGTCGCAATAGCCAGTTCAGGAATCATACCCATATAAATACAAATTCTATCACCTTTTTTTACGCCGTTATTTTTTAAAACATTAGTAAATTGCATCACTTTAAAATGCAATTCTTTATAAGTTAACGTTTGGTGTTTTTCCGCTGGATTATTGGGTTCCCAGATTATAGCAGGAGTATCTGCATTTTCTTCAAGATGTCTGTCTAAACAGTTTTCAGTAATATTTAATTTTGCTCCCCGAAACCATTTTACATTAGGCTCTTTAAAATTCCATTCTAAAACCTTGTCCCCTGCCCCTTCGGCCGGCAGGCACTTTTTCTTCCAGGTAAAATGTTGGGCTATGTCAGCCCAGAATAATTCCGGGTTTTCTATACTTTCCAAATAGGCCTTTTTGTAGGCTTCGATGGTTTTTAATTGGTAAGGATAGGCCATGTTACTTAAAACTTTTTTGCAAGTACCTTATATCTTCAAATTTTTATAGGCTGAGTTTACAATGTTATTGCATAGGTGTCTGCTTAAGCGTTTCCAACAGATAATTCCAAAATTTTTGTACCGAGCTAATTTGAACTTTCTCATCCGGAGAATGTGCCCCACGAATGTTTGGGCCAAAGGAAATCATTTGCATATCAGGATAATTGGTGCCTAATATGCCGCACTCCAAACCAGCGTGACAGGCATTTACATGAGCTTTTTGCGAATACATTTTTTCATACAAACCACTCATTAATTTCACAATATCTGAATCCGGTTTTGGTGTCCAACCCGGGTATGCCCCGCTAAATTTTACTTCAGCACCATTCAATTCAAAACAGCTTTTAATGGCATTAGCCAAATCTGTTTTTTCGCTATCCACAGAACTTCTGGTAAGACATTGAATGGTATAACTTCCACCCTTAACTAAAACTCTTGCCAAATTATTCGAAGTTTGCACCAATCTGTCAATGTCGGGACTCATTCTATAAATGCCATTAGGGCAAGCATAAAGTGTTCTCAGCAGTTGTTCCTGGAAAGCAGAACTAAGTGTACTTTCGGGTGCCGTTATTTTTTCAAGACTAATTGAAAGATTAGGGTCAGTAGTATTATGTTCTTGTTTTAAAATAGTTTGTTTTTGAGAAATAAAAGATTTAAAGGCTTCTTCTTTTTCCGGTGAAATACAAATTTTTGATTGTGATTCTCTGGGAATGGCATTGCGTAAACCACCGCCGTCGATGCTATGAATCTTGACACCAAACAAAGTACTAGCTTCCGATAAAATACGATTCATTAATTTATTAGCGTTTCCTCTTCCTAAATGAATTTCCATTCCCGAGTGTCCGCCTGTTAAACCCTTCACAGAAAGATTAAAACCTGAAAGATTTCCACTTACATTTTCGTGGGTGTAATTTCCTGTTGCGGTTACATCAACCCCTCCCGCACAACCAATAGTTAACTCAGTATCATCTTCGGTATCAAGATTGAGCATATATTTAGCATGCAGCAAGCCACCCTTAAGATTCAACGCACCAGTCATACCGGTTTCTTCGTCAATAGTAAACAAAGCTTCAATAGGTGGATGCGGAATATCTTTAGAAGCAAGTAGCGCCATAATCGTGGCAACGCCAATACCATTATCTGCACCTAGTGTTGTGCCTTTGGCTTTTACCCAATCCCCTTCAACAAACATATCAATACCCTGTTTATCAAAATCAAAAACGGTATCGGAATTTTTTTGATGAACCATGTCCAGATGACTTTGAAGTACCACCGTCGATCGACCCTCCATGCCCTGGCTGGCTGGCTTTTTAATAATCACATTGCCAACCTCATCGCTTTGCGTGGGCAGTCCCAATTGTTTTCCAAAGTTTAAAACGAATTCAACAATTCGTTCTTCCTTTTTGGAGGGGCGTGGCACAGCATTGAGTGCGTTAAAGTAAGTCCAAAGTGCTTTTGGTTCTAGAGTATTTATCATGTTCTCTTTTTTTTATTTCAAACTTCCTATCATATCTTCAGGCTTCACCCACTCGTCAAATTGTTCGTTGGTTAAATAACCTAGTTCAATGGCGGCCTCACGTAGTGTTTTATTTCCTTTGTGTGCAGTTTTCGCAATTTTGGCTGC
>CALMND010000188.1 GCA_937868565.1 uncultured Bacteroidota bacterium
TCTATTTTAAATTTCCAACCACCTTCGTATATCTTTGGAAGAAACCTTCTGTATAGAGCCATTCGGGCATTTTCAATATTTTCATCTTCTCCCTCGCGACCCACAGCGTTAAATTCGTAAACATTTACTTTCGGGTGCTCAGTCATATAGTTCTTAACGATTTCTACAATGGTGTTCATGACCTGATAAACTTCTCCTCGGTTGGTGGCAACATATTCTTCTCCTTCAAATTCATCATTGATTACTCCAAAAACAATATTGGCATGAAGAATATTATCTTGCAAACGCCCGAATCTTACTTCATAGCGCAATCCACTTTTAGTAGTAAAATAATAAACCCCTGCACTGGGAATGTTCGGAAATTCAATTGGTAATATGTTGGCGTATGGGATATTCAAAAAGTGGGTAGGTTAAACAATTATATTATTTTTTTTTAAAACGTTGAGACGGAATCAGTTCTTTGCCACCACCGCTGTAGTCATAAAATCCCTTCCCGGACTTTACGCCAAGGTGTCCAGCTGTTACCATGTTCACGAGTAAGGGGCAAGGGGCATATTTCGAATTTCCAAAACCTTCCTGCAATACTCTCATAATATTCAGACATACATCCAAACCAATGAAATCAGCTAATTGAAGAGGTCCCATTGGGTGAGCCATACCTAGTTTCATAACTGTATCAATTTCTTCAACACCCGCCACACCTTCGTTAAGGGTAATTATAGCTTCATTAATCATGGGAATCAAAATTTTGTTAGCTACAAAACCGGGAAAGTCATTTACTTCAACCGGAATTTTGTTTAAACTTTTGGAGGTGGACATGATGAGATCACATACAACATCCGATGTGGTGTAACCTCTGATAACCTCAACCAATTTCATTACCGGAACCGGGTTCATAAAGTGCATTCCAATTACTCTATCGGCGCGTTTGGTAGCGGCGGCTATTTGAGTGATTGAAATAGATGAGGTATTGGATGCGAAAATGGTTTGTGATGGGCATATTTCATCTAATTGCCTAAATATTTTCAACTTAACATCTAGATTTTCACTCGCGGCTTCTATCACTAAATCAGCATGGGTGGCGGCTTTACTCAAATCACTATAAGTAGTAATGTTTTTAAGCGTGGAATTTTTGATGTCTTCGGTAATACTTCCTTTTTGCAACTGCCTCTCGAGATTTTTCGTAATTGTAGCTATCGCTTTTTGCAGAGCTGCTTCATTTACATCTACTAAATTAACTACGTATCCACATTGCGCAAAAGTATGCGCAATGCCATTTCCCATAGTTCCGCTTCCTATTACTGTAATATTCTTCATTTACTGAGTCAAAGTTTAAATCTACCTGAGAATTTTGGTTAAAGCAAAGAAAATTTTAAACATTTCAATGGCAAGACGCTCCAAACTATTAAAAAAAAACCTCGAACAATTAGTGTCGGAGGTTCTTTTATATCCCTGGATATTAATTAGTAATACTTATTTTCTTTTCAAGTTCTTCAATATATGCTTTGAAACGCTTATCGGTATCCATTAAGTTATTTACTGTGCGACAAGCATGCAAAACAGTAGCATGGTCTTTTCCTCCACAATGCATTCCGATAGTTGCCAACGATGACTTCGTCATACTTTTTGCAAAATACATAGCTATTTGTCTGGCTTGCACCACTTCACGTTTGCGGGTTTTTGATTTCATTGTATCAATAGCAAGATCAAAATAATCACAAACCACCTTTTGGATATAATCAATTGAAACTTCACGCGCAGTACTTTTTACAAACTTATCTATCATCATCTTGGCTAGTTCAAGAGTAATGATTTTTTTGTTAAGACTTGATTGGGCCAACAAAGAAATAAGAGCCCCTTCTAATTCGCGAACATTTGAAGTGATGCTGTATGCCAAGTACTCATTAACCTCTTTTGGCAACTGAATACCCTCATTGTAAACTTTTTTATCAAGAATGGCAATACGTGTTTCAAGCCCAGGAGCTTGCAAGTCAGCACTAAGGCCCCACTTAAAGCGAGAAAGCAACCGCTGCTCAATTCCTTGAATATCAACCGGAGCTCGGTCAGCAGTTAAAATAATTTGTTTACCTAATTGGTGTAAATGATTGAAGATATGAAAGAACACGTCTTGCGTTTTTTCTTTGCCAGCAAAGTATTGTACGTCATCTATAATCAACACGTCAATCATCTGATAAAAATGAACGAAATCATTTTGATTGTTATTTTTAATTGACTCTATAAATTGTGTAATAAACTTTTCAGATTGAACATATAACACAGTTTTATTAGGGTAATTCTTTTTAACCTCAATACCTATTGCTTGAGCCAAATGTGTTTTTCCAAGTCCAACACCACCATAGATCAGTAAGGGGTTAAAAGCATTTCCGCCTGGTTTCTGCGCAACGGCATATCCGGCGCTGCGTGATAAACGATTACAATCCCCCTCTACAAAATTTTCGAAACTATAATTAGGGTTTAGTTGCGATTCTACCTGAACCTTTTTTAAACCTGGAATAACAAAAGGATTCTTAATTGGATGCTGTCCACTGATATCAATTGGCATTGAAACAGAAGGATTTTTTAAATTGGTATTGATATTTGGTAGTTTGAAAGTAATAGGACTTTCGGTTTTGCCTGAGGCATTATCCATAATAATATTATATTCCAAACGCCCCTCAGCCCCAATCTCTTTTTTTATTACTTTTTTTATTAAAGTAATATAGTGCTCTTCAATCCATTCATAAAAAAACTGCGATGGAACCTGAATGGTTAAAACATTGTTATTAATTTTTATTGGCTTAATTGGTTCAAACCATGTTTTATAATTTTGAGGACTTACATTGTCCTTTACAATTTCCAGACAGCCTTCCCAAACTTGCTCTGCAGTTTTTTCTTTCATCATGTAATAAAAAAATTTTAAAAAATATGTTGTTATAACTAATTAACCTAAACCTGTTGGTAAATATAATGCGATTATTTGTGTTTGCAATAGGAAAGGGCAAAAAAAAATTTTGGAAAATTTTTGGGACGGGCTTGGAATTTTAATATTTTTTATTTAGACCCTTGAATTTTGTGATTGCTGGTGTTTTGTAAATATTTTTCGTTATTATGCGCGAAATAGATTTCTATTCTTCCTAGCCAAATTCCCCCCCATCCTACCTGCGTGATATTTACTTCTTTGCCGTCCAAATTTTTTACACATTTTGGAGTATCCAAAAAAGTATGCGTGTGCCCACCGATAATAAAATCAATGTTTCTGGATTGTTTACCAAGTACGATATCTGATATTTTATTTCCATCGTATTGATAACCTAAATGCGAAAGACAAATCACGTAGTCACACTTTTCTTCATTCCGTAAGTGCGAGGCAATTTTATTTGCATTAAATATTGGATCATTGTAAATAATGTCCTTAGCATATTTTTTGTCAACCAGATTTTCGAGTTCAATTCCTACTCCAAGGACTCCAATTTTCAGTTGACCCTTTTTGTAGATTTTGTACGGTGTTATTTTTTTATTTTTTGACAGCGCTGTGTTATCTAAATTGTAATTGCAGTTTATAAAATCAAAGTTGGCATGGGGCATTTGTTTTAAAATATTTTCACAACCTAAATCAAAATCGTGATTACCAAAAGTGGTTGCATCGTAATCCATTAAACTCATTAATTTATATTCGACTTCCCCTTGGTAATAATTAAAATATGGCGTGCCTTGAAAGATATCTCCAGCGTCTAACAGAAGCACATGCGCTTCCTGTTTTCTTATTTGGTCTATTAATTCCGCTCTTTTGGCAAAGCCACCCTCGCCGGCATATTTTGTATCGTTTTCGGGAAAGGGTTCTATTCTGCTGTGCGTGTCGTTGGTATATAAAATAGTGAGTTTTGTAATTCCTTTTTTAAATAGGAATAAGTCTTGAGAACTCACAGAAAGCCCGCAAATGCTGGCTGATAGCCCCAAACTGAATTTGAGAAAATCTCTTCTATTTTGAAATTTTGAGTCGTTCATCTGTATATGGAATTATCTGCTTTCCATTTTTATTTAATTCAATACAATACTCAATAATCGCATCCCTAATTTTTGTTCCAGAAGCTCTTATCGCTATAGGATTCTTTAAAAAATTAAAGCTATCACCTCCATTGGCAATGTAATCACTTGTAACAACTGAATAAGTTTTTGATTTGTCGATGGGATTGCCGTTGATGCTACTTTCAATAATAACACCATTTTTCACCGTGAGCTCTATGCCAAAGAAGGAATGTTTTTTCTCAAGTATTGTTTTGAGGCCATCTAATAATTTATCGCCTTTTATTTGAACCAAAACCATTTCATTGTCAAAAGGCATCAATTCAAAAATATTCAGTACCCTAATTTCCCCTTTTGGCAAATTATTTCTTAGGCCACCACGGTTGACTATAATCAGATTAATTTCCTCCGACAGGAATTGCTTTTGACCCACAAAGTTTAAGGCATCACATACAAAATTTCCAAGAGGATTTTGATCTTTGTCCTTTGTCAGAACATCGCTTGCGATGGCTATTACCTTTTGAGTTTCCGAATCTAGGTTGGCTTTGTACGCACTTATTATTTTGTTTGCCCTGTCACTCTCTTTACTTTCTTTGATAGTAAAGTGATTAACTTCTTCTTTTAGTTTAACAAAAGACGGATTACATGCCAATAAAAGCAGTAAAAAGAATAAGCTGTAAACTAACTTTAATTTCATTTTTTAACTACCCATTAAATTTAAGCGATAAAATTGGGAATCTGATTAAATTTGTGAAAAGAAACAGTTATGATTAGATCTGAAACAAAGATAAGAGTGAGATACGGTGAAACTGACCAAATGGGTTATGCCTACTATGGAATTTATGCACAATACTATGAGGTTGGACGTGTAGAGGCGATGAGACTATTGGGATTTAGTTACAAGGATGTAGAAGCCAGAGGTATTTTAATGCCAGTAATTGAGTTTTCCGTTAATTATAAAAAGCCAGCTTATTACGACGATGAAATTACAATTATCACGTATTTAAAGGAAAAGCCCACAGGGCTGAGAATTCCCTTTGAATATGAATGCCGCAATTCCAAAAACGAATTATTGAACACGGGAAAGGTAACTTTGGTTTGCATTGATAAAAACACAAATAAAACCTGCAAACTACCTGATTGGTTTTTAACAGCTTTTGACCCTTTTTTTCAGAAGAATCCCTAATTTTCAGTAATTTCGTAAGCTGCGATGATAACAACAAAAAAGATACAAATGGTTGACCTGAAAGGGCAATACCTCAAAATTAAAGATGAGGTTGATGCTGGTATTCAGGAAGTGATAAACACAACCACATTTATTAATGGCCCGGCGGTTAAGGAGTTTCAGTCAGATTTAGAAAAGTACTTAAACGTTAAACACGTTATTCCTTGTGCCAATGGTACAGATGCTTTGCAAATTGCCATGATGGCTCTCGGACTGAAGCCTGGGGATGAAGTGATAACGGCTAGTTTTACATACGTGGCAACAGCAGAGGTAATAGGGCTTTTAGGCTTAACTCCAGTGTTAGTGGATGTTAATCCGGATACGTTTGATATTGATGTAAATGCTCTGGAAAGAAATATCACTTCTAAAACCAAAGCTATTGTTCCTGTTCATTTATTTGGTCAATGTGCTGATTTGGAGCAGATAATGGCCATTGCAAAAAAATACAATTTATACGTAATAGAAGATGTGGCCCAAGCCATTGGCGCTGATTATACTTTTTCTGACGGAAAAAGGGCGAAGGCCGGAACAATCGGAACGGTGGGTTGTACCTCTTTTTTCCCAAGTAAAAATTTAGGCTGTTATGGTGATGGTGGCGCCATGTATACAAATGACGACGAGTTGGCAGCCAAGTTAAAAATGATTTCGCATCATGGTCAAAGTGTATTATATAAGCACGATATAGTTGGAGTTAATTCTAGATTGGATACCATTCAGGCTGCTGTATTAAAAGTGAAACTAAAACACTTGGATGAATATGCCTCTGCAAGAAATGCAGCAGCAGATTTTTACGACAAGGCTTTTGTCAATCATCCAAAATTAAAAGTTCCGGTACGTTCGAAAAAATCCACTCATGTGTTTCATCAGTACACACTGCAGTTAAACGGAGTTGTTAGCACCGATAATTATCGGGGCAAACTACGAGAACAATTGGCGGAAAAAGGAATACCAGCCATGATTTATTATCCAATTCCCCTACACCATCAAAAAGCGTTCACAAGCGAAAGATATAAAGACGGGGATTTTCCGGTTACCGAAAAATTGTGTGCTAGCGTTTTGTCACTCCCTATGCACACCGAATTAGACGAAGAAACTTTAACTTATATTACAAAAACAGTTTTAGAATTAGCTTGAATTAGTGATAAAACTCTTTCAGTTTTTTAAACCATTAAGTAAATAAAATGAAAATAGCAGTTATTGGAACAGGATACGTTGGGTTGGTTACGGGTACTTGCTTTGCGGAAGTGGGTGTGGATGTAACCTGCGTTGACATTGATCAAAAGAAAATGGAGAATCTTAATAAAGGAATTCTTCCAATATACGAGCCGGGTCTTGAAGAGATGG
>CALMND010000189.1 GCA_937868565.1 uncultured Bacteroidota bacterium
CTCTCTGCCACCATATCCTTGTCCATGTTTTCTGTTGAGGTTTGAAAAAATCCAATACCAAGGAGTCAGAAGGTTCAGGTGGATCACCATTGCCCCGGGCTTGATAATAAAAACTTAACGCTACTTTGGAACTCGTATCTATTGGTTGAAGGTTTTTATCCAGACTGAGATTAATTGGTCGGCTTGTTAAAGTGTCTGCAGAAAAGGAAAGCGTGAGATTAAGTAAATTTGGTTGGTAGGGATAGCCATGTTTGTTTAAGCCGTCAAAAGTGGCTACCCCAATGCTCGGAGGAGCAATGGCAAAACCAGAATTTATATAGGCAGAAGAGTCCATCCACAGATTTTGATTCGGGTAATGCATCGTGGTGGAGTAATAAAAGTCGTCAAGAAAAGGTAAAAAGAGTGAAACTGAATTGCTTTTTTGGGCTTGAAAATTTAATTTATTGTTAAAGGTAGAGGGAATATCATCATAAAAGTAGTTTATATTGAAATTCAGTGGTTTTGTTGCCTCCTGAGAAAATAATCGCAAGCTGAATAAAATAGGAAGAATATATAATAAATTTTTTTTCATTTATTCTGTCTCATCATCAAAATTTGGTTCTTCGTTTCCGGTTTTGGTTGAATCTGAACTATTAAAAAAAGCATCTTTTCTTCCAATTACCAAATCAATAACGCTTCCTTTCTTAATACTTTTTCCGGCTTCAATTTCAACACCTCTAGCACTTTGAGATAAAACACAACCATTACAATCGGCAGCTTTTTCTACTATCTTTCCAAGTTTAAGTCCATATGTTAAAATAATCAAGCGCGCTTGCCTCTCACTTCTATCAACTAATTTTGGCATTTGAATTTGCGGTGCTACCATTCCTGTAACGTAAAGATATATCGTTCTATTGTGCTTCACTTTTACGTTTTCTTCAGGATCCTGTCGTATCACTATTCCTGGTTTTTCCTTGGGGTCGTATATACTGTCTATAATTTTAAATGAAACATTTTTCCCTTGAACAAATTTTTCCAAATCCGTCATAGTTTGACCTTTAAAATCGGGCACTAAAACAAAACCCGAATGATCTGTATATGAAGAAAGCAATTTCATGGTCCCAAAAATTATAAGAACCATAATCGCCAGCACGAAGCTCAGATGAAGAAAAAATTGTTTGGACTTAATAAAAGAAAGAAAAACCTGCATAAGCGCTAATATAGAAAATTGAACAATAACTTTTCAGGCTTCGGCATGTTCAGGCTCTAGGATAAATATTTTAAGAACAACTATAATCATAGAACCAATAACTTGTTCTGACATTTGCCAGGCACAATCAATTAGTAGATGCTGAGCGCTTAATTCGCGAGTTAAAGAAATATGTATAATTGTGGCAACCATAAACAAACCAAAACCAGAAATCGCACCAGAAATTGCACCTCTTACAAATAAATTCCTGAATTTTTTCATTAAACGCGATTCAAAAAGAAAATAAATTCCGACACCCAAAACCAAATAGGTAAGGGCGGCAAATGCAACAAACCATGCCAAAGGAAACTGTAGACGCTTAAAATCGTTTAGGAAAATGCCATGCCATATATAAAACAAAAGGAACATGACAATTGCAGACAATAACCACGAAAGAAAAAATCTCAAGCCAAACTTCATATTATTATGCAAATTTAATAAAAAAATGCCATGTTTTTTGGAATAGTTTGGTTGGTACATATGACTTAATAAGGCATAACTGTTAATAATCCTTTATTTTTAAAACCTGAATAAAGCCCACGATTTCTTTACATGATTTAGTTATTTCCTCGATGCTTCTCATTGGGCTAAATAAATTATATTTGTAAATCATGCAATTTGTTAGGAAACTGGCTTTGGTGCCTTTAGTGTTTTTATTTATTCTGTCCTGCCGAAAACCGACCAGTGCCAATTGGGACGTAGACGCAGTTCTACCAGTGGTGACTAGCAGCTTAAATATTAAAAATTTCACAACCAATACTTCCCTTAAGGCCGATGATACCGGTTTGCTTCACATCGTTTTGAATCGTGAAGTCGCTTCTTTAAAATTGGATTCTTTATTTAGTTTGCCCGACACTTCGTTTAAGCAGGATTTCATTGTCTCAGGTGTGTTCCAAACAACGCTTACCCCGGGGCAACAATTTACACTTTTACCTAGCAATGAAATAAATTTTAATATTGGAAATGGTGCTGAACTTAAGAAAGTTCAAGTGAGAAGGGGTATTTTGACGGTTAAATTTAGCAACACGGTAGATGGCCCATTGGATTTAATTTACGAGTTGAATAGTGCAACAAAAAACGGAGAAGTATTTACAATTAATGAAACTATTCCAACTGGTGAGAAATCTTTGGTTAAAAGTTACGACCTGTCCGGTTACAGCTTAAACTTAAGAGGCGTATCTGGTAAAAAATATAATTCAGTATATCAAACATATACTTTAGGCCTCAACCCGAGTTCTAATACAGTTGTAATAGCTCAGGGGCAAGTTAAAGGGGCTAAGATTGAGGTGAGTTACTCCGAAATAATTCCCGAGTATATTGAGGGATATTTCGGACAGCAGGTTATTGTATTGCCAAAGGACAGTGTAAAACTGAGTATTGGTAATAATTTTAGCGCCAGTAATTTTATGTTAAACGATGCCAGTATGAGTTTTAATATATTGAATGAGTTTGGAGCAGAATTCAGTGCCAATATTTATAACGTAAAAGCAACGAACTCGTTCGAAAATAAAAATGTAGTACTTAAAGCCGATCAACTCACCTCTGTTAATATCGACCGAGCAAGTAAATCAGACATAAAAGTGTTCCCGAGCATAAAGAACTTTTTGTTTAATACGGCAAATAGTAACATTACGTCTTTTCTATCGACTTTTTTTAACAGACTAACTTATGCCGGAAGTATTTCACTTAATCCTTTGGGTAACATTTCGTCGCATAACGATTTTGCATTTTATAATACTGGCGTAAAGATATTAGCCGACATAGATATCCCCTTACGTTATACTGCGGACAACTTTAAATTAAAAACCAAGGCTAACGTGAATTTTTCTAATTTAAGCCAGTTGGATAATGTTAATAGCGGAGCTTTTGTACTAAACGCGTCTAACGGTTTTCCTTTTGATGCGAAGTTACAAGCCTACATGTTAAACAGCAATGGTTCAATTATTGACTCGCTTTTTTTACCTGGATTCGATGTTTTTGCTAAGGGTAATATTAACAATCAAAACGAAGTTATTTCACGTAAGGAGTCCACCATAAGGGTAGCTGTTTCAGCAGAAAAAATCAAGAATCTTAAAATTTGCAAATCCATTCAAATCGTTTCTTATTTTATTATGCCACCCAATCCTCCTGAAATTAAATTAAAGGAGAGCTATGGGATCGACTTAAGTATAGTTGCAGAAATTAATTATAACGCAGGGATTAAACGTTAGTGAGTATTAAAAAAATATCATATTTAAGTTTTGTAGTGTTGTTGTGGAATGCGATCAATGCGCAATACAATACTAATTTTTTAAATTATAGGTACATCGGGCGTAGTATTTCGGCTAACCTGGATTTTGACGCCGGTAGCAGTGGCATGAGTAGTAAATTGGTAGATAAATTAGTGATGGGTGGCCATATTGACGATGATCTAAAAAAACAATCCTCAAAACATCTAAGGGCTAGTAATAATTTTGGTATTTTATTGAATTATGATTTACACGCATTTTTAAAAGGTGGAAAACGATTTGATTATATCTTAGGTTTTAAAAACCAGGAAGTCTTAAATGCTACCTACACGCGAGATTTTTTTAACTTGATGTTTTACGGTAACCAAATGTATAAAGGAGCCACTGCTAATTTAGGTAACTGCAATGTAAACGCTTTAAGATTTCAGGAGGTAAAGTTTGGCGCTATTATGAATAAAATAGATTCGGTGGGGAAAATTGGGGTGTCACTTTCATTTATAAAGGGCGAACAATTATTTTTTATTAATACCAATAAAAACTCAAGTCTTTTTACGTCATCCGATGGTAAAGAGGTGGTTTTTAACTCCAATTTTAACATGGCCATCAGTGACACGAGCAATAAAAATATTACAAGTTTTAATGGGGTAGGAGCAAGTGCCGATATTTTCTTCGAAACTGTTTATAAAAGTAAAGTGGGTAAGAAAAGTTTACTTCTTGTAAATGCTAATAACATTGGCTTTATTCATTGGTTAAACAATAGCGTACAATATAGCAGTGATTCTAGCTTGCGATTCACAGGTTATCATATTAATAATATTAACGATCTGAAAGATTCTACTCTTAATCGAATTAACAAAGATAGTTTGTTGCAAAATCTTTCTAACGCTCGCAAGGAGAATTTCAACGTTAACATTCCTACTAACCTTGTTATTATTAACAAAATATATTTTGGGCAGGAAAAGTTTTGTCTCTCTACGGGTTTCCGGTATATTTTTAACGCTAATTACAAGCCTTATGTTTTTGTGGAGCCGGAGTATCGATATAAAAACATCACGTTTATGCTACATGCAGGCTATGGTGGTTATGTGCGTATAAACGTTGGAACTTCTGTAATGTATAATAGTAAAAATTGGTTTTTAAGACTTGGCAGCAACAGTTTGCAGGGATATATTTTACCTAAGAGTGCTTATGGTCAGGGCTTATATTTTAGTTTGGCAAAAAAACTGAAATAGTCAATTTTTTAATTAAGATTGAGGCCTAAATTTTTTTTTAAAAAGTACTTT
>CALMND010000190.1 GCA_937868565.1 uncultured Bacteroidota bacterium
TGCCCTTTGGTGAAGTTTTGTATGCGGATAGATATATGTATGTCCCAATAATAGGCTTTGCCTGGTTAATTGGCATTTTTGTTTCTAAATATAAAATTCCGGATGCCGTTGCACTTTTGTTTATTACGCTGGTATTAGGTATATTTTCTTTTAACAGAATTAAAGTGTGGACTAGTGCCCTCTCTTTGTATGAAGACATTATTAAAAAATACCCGGATGAATTCGTTGCTTTAAATAGCGCAGGCGTGGAGTGTATGTTTTTAAATCAGGATGACAAAGCCCTTGAGTATTTAAACAGGGCGGTGAAAGTGGCACCTGACAATTACAAAGGCTTTTATAATCGGGGTTTGTTACATCTAAAAAATAAAAAACCAGAATTGGCCATAAATAGTTTTAATCAAACATTAAAATTGTACGACTATCATAAAGCATATGCCGGCAGAGCTTCGGCCTATTATATGATAAGTGATTTTCCAAAAGCCATACTGGATGCGAATTATGTTTTAAGAAACGACAAACAAATTACAAGCAGTTCAGCAAGTAGGGCTCATTTTGTTTTAGGAAATTGTTATAGTGACATGAATAAGCTGGAAGAAGCGATGAAAGAATATAATAAATGTTTGGAAATTAATAATGAAGAACCCGATTTTTATTTTAAACGTGCCATTGTATTCGGAAAGAAACAAGATTTTAATTCCTGCCTTGGCGATTTGGATATTTGTTTGAAATTTAATCCTAAATATTACGAAGCCTATTATTGGAAAGGTGTGGCAAAGGTAAATCTGAAATTAAATCCTTGCGAAGAATTTAAACTAGCGGCTGTGCAAAATATTCAACCAGCTATTAATGCGTATAATAAATACTGCCGTTAATGTGTATATTTAATTTATGAAAGTTACACTTATACAGACGGAATTATTTTGGGAAGAACGTGAAAAGAATTTTTCTCATTTCGAAAAATTAATTAATAGAATTGATGAAACTGATTTAATTGTTTTACCCGAAATGTTCACTACGGGTTTTGCGATGAATCCCTATAAAATTTCAGAGAAAGCAGATGGTATCACCTTAAATTGGTTAAAGCAAAGAGCGAAAGAGAAAAGTGCTGTGATAACCGGAAGCGTTGCTGTTGAAGAAAATGGAAATTATTATAATCGTCTTTATTGGGTTGAGCCCAATGAAAATTTTCAAACCTACGATAAACGTCATTTATTCAGAATGGCAAAAGAGGACGAGCATTTTAAAGCCGGAAAAAAGAAAATTATCACTCAAATTCGGGATTGGAAAATTTGCCCTTTAATTTGTTATGATTTAAGATTCCCCATATGGAGCAGAAATGGTTTTAATAGGGAGAATAGAAAATCGGATTACGATATATTGGTTTATGTTGCCAATTGGCCCGAAGTGCGTAATTATCCCTGGAAACAATTATTAATAGCCCGCGCCATCGAAAACCAATGTTATGTAATAGGTGTAAATCGCATTGGCAAAGATGGCAATGGTTTTTCGCATTCGGGAGATAGCATGGTCGTTAACCCACGCGGAGAAATCATCAGCAAAACAAAGGCACACGAAGAAAGTGTGGAGACTGTGGAACTGGATAAATCATATCTCGAAGAATTCAGAAAAGTATTTCCTGTTGGGATGGATGCGGATGGTTTCAAGATAGATTAGGGATTGAAGTGACTGAAACTCCGTTGTTATTTAAATTCACTGTGATCATACCAAAAAGAAATTGAGGATTAAAAGAAAATACTTTTAGCATCCGCCTTAATTTTTTCCGCACTTCGGGTGAGAACTATTAAATAATGAGTGTATAATACTTTCTATTTATTGAGTAGTTTTTCTTAGGCATCAACTTTTGGTAACTTAGTATCAAAACTTAAACTCATGAAAAAGTTATTCAAAATTCTGGTTGTCTCTTTTTTCGGACCTACTTTTAGCTTATTAGCTCAGTTGCAGATGAATTTCACCGCAAGCCCATCTGTGCAGTGTTCTCCTGCTAGTAGGATTTCCACAGTTTCTGTTCAGGTAACACAAGCTTCACAGTGTTCACCTTTTGGTTCTGGCAGTTATAGCTGGACTGTATTGTCACCACCTACAACGAGTTCAGCAATAATTCCCGTTGCTTCAGGTACTTCTGCGATAATTAGTTGTACAGGCTGCTGAGTTTATACGATAACTTGTTTCGCCTATACTCTTGGGATACCAGCGCCTTGCGCTAATCTCATCAAAACAATCGAAATTATTTGTCCACCAACGATTTCAGTTACGAACTCTGCTCAAAACAATACGGTTTGTGCCAATAGTAATGTTACTCTTAGTGCCTCCGGCGCAAACTCATATTCCTGGTCTAATGGCGCCAGTTCGAGTATTACAGTAGTTTCCCCTTCTGTTAGCAGCTGCTATTCTGTTACGGGTATCGGTTCAGGATCCTGCACTTCTGCAACAGCTTCTAATTGCATTAATGTTTCAATTTGTACTGGCATTAGTTCGGAAAGATTTTTTGATTCAGTTTCTTTTTATCCAAATCCAACTTCCAATCTTCTGGATATCTCGAATAACACTTCCAACGAAATTTACGTAAAGTTGATTGATTTAACTGGCAAAGAAGTTTTTAACGGATCCGTTTCGAAACATAAAATAGTCGATGTATCACGTCTAAGTAATGGTGTTTATTTCATTCGTTTTGATTCTGGCAAAAATATTGAGTACAAAAAACTCGTCATTGAGCGTTAGTTTATCATTCTTTAACCTGTTTTTGGTATTATCTGTGAAATCAGCGAAATCTGTGGCTTAACTCATTGCCATCTTATTTTAAATAGCTACAAATTGTAGCAACAAGCAGTTACAATTCATAGTAACTTGGTTCATAATTTTAAAACCATGAATTACCAAATAATGCACATGGGTTTGAAAAATGGAAATCACAAATTGTGATTTCCAATAAATAAAAATTAAGAACATGAACCGACACATTATGCACATGGATTTGGACAGTTTTTTCGTTTCGGTAGAACGATTAATCAATCCAAAATTAGTAGGGAAACCCGTGCTGGTTGGCGGCACCAGCGATAGAGGTGTAGTGGCCTCTTGCAGCTACGAAGCCCGTGCTTTTGGCATACACTCCGCCATGCCTATGCGAATGGCCCGACAACTTTGTCCCCAAGCCGTCATTGTGCGGGGCGACCATGAACAGTATAGCAATTACTCCAACATGGTTACCGAAATTATAAAAGAAAAAGTACCGCTCTACGAAAAATCATCCATTGATGAATTTTATGCCGACATGACGGGTATGGACAAATTCTTTGGCTGTTATAAACTGGCAGGGGAAATCCGTCAGAAAATAATCAAAGAAACCAATCTGCCCATTTCTTTTGCTCTTTCCAGTAACAAAACCGTTTCTAAGGTTGGCACCGGCGAGGCTAAACCTAACGGACAAAAGGAAATACTCTTTGGTAACGAAAAAGATTTTTTAGCCCCTCTCTCTATTAAAAAAATTCCTATGGTGGGAGATAAAACATACCAGCTACTGCGCAGCATGGGTGTTGAGAAAGTAAAAACCGTACAGGAAATGCCCGTTAAAGTCATGCAACAAGTGTTGGGTGAAAACGGAATCTCTTTATGGAGAAAAGCCAGTGGAATTGATAACTCACCGGTAGAACCCTATAACGAACGCAAATCCATTTCTACCGAATGTACTTTTGAAAAAGACACCATTGATACCAGTCATTTAAAACGCGTATTAATCAGCATGACCGAAAAACTGGGGTTTCAGTTGCGCAGTGAGGAAAAACTAACGGCCTGCGTCACCGTAAAAATACGTTACTCCGATTTTAATACATACACTATGCAGGCACGGGTTCCCTACACGGCCCTTGACAGCGTTTTACTGGAAAAGGTAAAGGAGCTTTTTGATAAACTATTTCTAAAAAGAATGATGATACGTTTGATAGGCATACGATTTAGTCACTTAATTCAAGGCACCTATCAGTTTGATTTATTTAATGATACTACTGAGCAAGTACAACTCTATCAGGCTATGGACAAGCTGCGCCGGCGTTTTGGCGACGAGGCCGTAATGCGGGCAGCAGGTTTGGATTTAAATAAAAGGGATACAAATTTATTTAATGGGATTAAGAAGAAGAGCAATGATAGTAAAGAAAAACCTTTACCGGTTAACCCTATCAATATAGAAGAACAACCTGTATGAGTGTAATTAAATACCTATATGTTTATATTCTTAAGTGTATTGATGGAAGTTATTACACAGGGATTACAAACAACCCTGAAAGAAGGTTAAAAGAACATAGTAAAGGAATTAATAGAGAATCTTATACGTATTTACGACGCCCTGTGGAAATAGTTTATTGCGAAAGATTTAGCAATTATATACAAGCTATTGAATGGGAAAAGAGAATAAAGGGTTGGACACGAAAGAAAAAAGAAGCGCTTATAGGAGGCAGGTTTATACTTCTACACGAGTTAGCAGAGTGTAAAAATGAGAGTCATTCGCGAAATAAGAAATCATGCTTCGACTCCGCTCAGCATGACTACAACAACTCCGCTCAGCATGACAACAACAACTCCGCTCAGCATGACAACAACAACTCCGCTCAGCATGACAATAACAACTCCGCTCAGCATGACAATAACAACTCCGCTCAGCATGACAATAACAACTCCGCTCAGCATGACTACAACAACTCCGCTCAGCATGACAACAACAACTCCGC
>CALMND010000191.1 GCA_937868565.1 uncultured Bacteroidota bacterium
GTTAATTGAAATTGGAGTTAAATTCTTCCAGTTTCTATCAGCTCCACTGGCGGTGTAAATTTGTGATTGGCTCAATTTCCCCTTTACACCAGCGTTAACTACTCTGGAAAAATAGAGGGTATGTCCATCGCTGCTCACGCAACCCGGACCATCATGGTATTCGGAATTAATTTTTTTCGAAAAAGTCTTTGATTTCTTTACGTTTACACCTTCAATGTTAGAAATATACATGTTCAAATAAGGCTGACCGTTATAGCCATTCACTTCGTAATTGATAAAATCGAAGGACTCTCTTTCAGCAACAAACATAAGTTTTCCATTAATCACAAAGGGAGAAAATTCTGCTTTTTCAGAATTTACAGACTCGACATTTTTTATTTTGTATTCTATTGGGCGGGAGAGGTAATATTTAATTTCTCTGCAAAACTTCAAGGCCTTTTTAGCATTCTCATCGTTAGGGCTTAACTTAATGTAGTTGTTATATTGATCGGCTGCCTCTTCGTATTTATTATTGGTTTTTAAAACCTGGGCGTAGTTATAATAAACTTCAGGGCTAACATCAGTTCCAATTTCAAGTGCTTTTCTGTAGGCTTCTTCGGAGTTTTCGTAATCGTTTACCATGCGATAACTATTACCGAGTTTCACATTAGCCTGCTGCCTTTTAGCAGGCTGTTTAGATCTTGCGTCCTTTCTATAAAAAGGTATAGCTTTAATGTATTCCGACTTCTCGTAGTACTTATCACCTTTTTCTATTTGACCAAAACTAATTGCGGCGAAAGAAATAATAAAAACGATAAAGCGTGTGTGTCTATTTATCATATTTTGTTGAGAGACTATTATAAAAATCTTGGAGTTACCATTCTTGGTTTTTTTGTAGCAGCGAAGTCAAAACCTAACATGACTTCGTGGCTACCGCCAAGTCTACGGGCATCATTTAAACCTGTATCGTATGAGTATGCTACCCTAAAAGCATCAGTAATGTAGTATTGCAACAATGCGCCAGGGCCATAACCATTTCTGTAAAATGCTCCCAGCCACATTTTTTTCATGATAAAGAAATTAAGATTAAGGTCAAGCCCGGTTTTATTGCCTACTTGTTTAAGCATAAGAGTAGGAGCAAAAACAAGATTTTTATTTACCACAAAGGATTTTCCTACGGTAACAAAAAAATGAGTTCCCAGTTTATAGGTATACTTACCTGAACCCACACTTGCATCAATACTGTAAGCTTTTGGGGTATTTATATGGGTGGCACTAACACCCAAGAAAAACCCCGGCAGTTTAAAATAAAGTCCTCCATTAACGTCAAGCGTACCTCTGTTAAAATTGCTCGCAAATTCCGTTGGAACATTATTCTCGGCCGTGCTAAAATTTATTTTTGAATAGTTAAACTGATACCTGTTATAGCCTGCATTCAATCCAAAAGATAATTTTGCTTTTTGTGTCAATTTTAGAATGTATGCAAAGTTACCGTATGCGCTAACAACGTCTCTAGGACCCATAGCGTCTTTAATAACGGTAAGACCTACCCCGATATTTTTTTTAGCAATTGGAGCATGGGCACTTGCGCAGATGGTTTGCGGTGCGCCAGTGAAACCAGCCCATTGCTGTCTGAACGAAGCCAGAGTAGACAGCCCATCTCTGGATCCTGCATAAGCTGGGTTAATAATCATTTGATTAAACTGGTACATGTTGTATTGGGGATCTTGCTGACCAAAACCACAAATACTTGCAAACAACAAGCAAGTTAAAAGGTTATGTTTTTTCATGTTCATTTCTTTATTTAATTAGTTCAACCCAACCCTTAATCAATCTACTACCATCACCTAAATCTATAATATAGAAATAGGTACTCGCAGTTAATTTATCAACAGCGTTTTTTTCCGGCCAAACTCGCGTTACATTATCATAACCCTTCACATCATAAATCAAATTTCCCCACCTGTTATATATTGTTACACGATTTTTTGGAAACTCAGTTATATTACCGATTTCCCAAACTTCGTTTTTACCGTCATTATTAGCTGTAAAACCCGTAAATATAGTAATTTTACATGGATCAGGTGAACTTTTTATGTCAATTATTTGTTGAGGAATTGTGTCGGTTTTTACCTGCCCGATACTATTCGTGTAGGTTCTATATATTTGTAAGGTATAAGTTCCAGCTTCTAAACTATCTATAGTTCCTCCGCAATTGTCTGACGGACAAGCTTTTACAGGAAACCATTTATATTTAACACTAAAAGGTGAAAGATTACTGCTGAACGCCACGGAAATTAAACCATCGTTTTTATCGCTACATGTGGTGCTGCTTTGTGCGATTG
>CALMND010000192.1 GCA_937868565.1 uncultured Bacteroidota bacterium
TGAAAGAATACTAAGAGCCTTAATGCAAATGTTCGCAATCATTGCGAAGGTGGACGGAGTTAATAATACCGGGAGGCAGATTGTACAATCTTTTCTAAAACAACAGTTAAACCTAGAGCAGGTTGAAACGTATCTAAAAGTATTTGATGATTACCTAGAATCTCATCAAAATGCCAGTAAGAAAAAAGAAGGAGCTGCGAAACGTACGTCATTGAATTCAGTAAAGGTTTTAAAAATTTGTACACAGATTAATCAGGAACTAGAGCAACCCCAAAAAGTTATTGTTCTTATTCGTTTATTGGAATTTATTTATTCAAGCAATGATATTTCAGAACAGGAGTTTGAATTTGTTGACACGGTAGCAGATACTTTTAATATTCCCGTTGAGGAGTTTGCTCTTCTTAAGTCCTTTATTCAAGATAAAGTAGATGTAATTCCAGATAATCCCAATATTCTTGTTATAAATAATAAAGAAAACGGCTACCAGAACCGAAGTAAGCATGTGTATTGCGAACCCATGACTGAGGATGTTAGGATTGTTCAAATCCAGAGTGTTTCCATGTATGCTTTGCGTATTTACGGTAAAATAGAACTTCAGTTAAATGGTCAGGGAATTTCGCGAGAACGGGTTCATATTTTTACACCAGGCTCTTCTATTCGTTCAAGTAAAATTAAACCTATTTATTATAGTGATGTCATCAGTCGTTTTTTGAGCGACGAGTCGCAGGCAAGAATTACCTTTGAGGTTAAAAATCTTGAGTACAAATTCAAAGGTGGTAAACTAGGTTTACGCGACGTTAATATCAGTGAGGATAGTGGCAAACTAATTGGCATTATGGGCGGTTCGGGCGCAGGTAAATCCACGCTGTTAAATGTTCTAAATGGCAATGAAGTTCCAAGCGGAGGAGCTGTGACTATTAATGGCAAAAATATTCACAGCCAACGAAGAGAAATAGAAGGAGTTGTTGGGCACGTGAGTCAGGATGATTTATTGATAGAAGAGCTAACTGTTTACGAAAATCTTTTCTATAACGCCAAACTCTGTTTTGGGAATTTACCGGACGATGAAATTTCTAAAAACTGTAACCACCTCTTAGCGAGTCTCGGATTAAGTGAAACCCGCCATTTGAAAGTGGGTTCTCCGCTTGAAAAAACCATTTCTGGTGGTCAACGCAAACGTTTGAATATTTCGCTCGAGCTAATTCGCGAACCCAGTGTTCTCTTTGTTGATGAACCCACTTCTGGTTTATCATCACGTGACTCTGAAAACATTATGGACCTTTTAAAGGAATTGGCTTTAAAAGGAAAATTAATTTTTGTGGTGATTCACCAACCATCTTCTGACATTTATAAAATGTTTGATAAATTGATGATCCTGGATGTAGGTGGTTATCCGATTTATTATGGTAATCCTGTTGATGCAGTGAGTTACTTCAAACGTTTGGTCAATCACGTTAACGCAGAAGAATCGGAGTGCGGGCATTGTGGCAACGTGAACCCCGAACAAATATTTAATATTATTGAAAGTAAGGTGTTGGATGAATACGGAAATTTAACTTATAACCGAAAGGTGAGTCCCGTTACCTGGAATACGCATTATAAGGAATTAATTGAGAATAATATTCATCAAGAAAAAAAACACACCGATATTCCGGAAAGTATTTTTAAGATTCCTAATATTTTTAAGCAGTTTAAGGTATTCATCACAAGGGACGTAAAAAGTAAACTAACAAATACTCAGTATTTACTTATCAATTTTTTAGAAGCTCCATTATTGGCTTTTATTTTAGCCTATCTGGTTCGCTATTTTAATAACGATGCCGATAATAGCAAGGGCTATATTTATAGGAACAATGAGAATATTCCGGCCTACATGTTTATGTCGGTGGTAGTTGCCTTATTTATTGGATTAACAGTGAGTGCTGAGGAAATCATAAGAGACAGAAAGATAAGGAAGCGTGAATCCTTTTTGAATTTGAGCAAGGGAAGTTATTTATGGAGCAAAATCATTGTGATGTTTGTTCTTTCCGCCATACAAACCTTAACTTTTATTCTTGTAGGAAATGCGATCCTTGGAATTAAAGGTATGTATACGGACTATTGGATGGTTTTGTTTACGACCTCATGCTTTGCAAATATTTTAGGCTTGAATATTTCTTCGGCATTTAATAGTGCCGTGACTATTTATATTTTAATTCCATTTTTAATTATTCCACAACTTTTATTAGCCGGTGTGGTTGTAAAATTTGACAAATTAAATCCTACACTCGCCGCTCAGGGCAGTGTGCCCGTTGCCGGTGAGATTATGGCCAGCAGATGGGCATTTGAAGCGCTAGCTGTTAATCAATTTAAGGAAAACGAGTATGAAAAGATTTTCTATAAAGATGATAAACGAAGTAGTATCGCCTCCTACAAGAAAAATTTCTGGATGCAAAAGGTGTTGAACAAGGTAGGTAAAGTCGATAACGAATTAAAGGCTGGTATGAAGCTCTTTCAAATCGAGAATGATATCAGGCTACTTTATAATGAATTAAAAAAGGAAGAGACCTTTAGTAAGAAAAAGTGCAGTGTTTTAAGTGAGATAAACACTAAACAATACACTATGAATACATCTAAAGGAATTAGAGATTATCTTGGTAGTGTATTGAAAGATTATTACATTAATGTGGATAATGCTGGTCGAAAAAAGCGGAATGATCTCACCTTAAAATTAATTGAGAAGATGGGCAACGACGGCCTAGTTGCTTTGAAAGATAATTATGAAAATGAGAGTTTAACTCAATTAGTTAAAAACGCAAACGACATAAGCGGTGTACAGTGCCTTGAAAAGGGCGACCGACTGATACAGCAAACCGATCCTATTTTTGAAGATCCTCTTGACTCCAAGTCGGGTCGTGCGCATTTCTTCGCTCCCAGAAAGAATTTTTTCGGAACCTATTTTTCAACCTACTGGTTCAATATTTGCGTGATTTGGTTGATGAGTGTTTCTTTGATTATAACTTTGTATTTTGATATCTTCAAAATTGTTTTGGATAGTTTTGAGAACTTAATGTCATTGGTTAAGAAGAAGAAACAGTTTTAGGGCTTTGGAAACAAGCGACCACTTATTACATTATCTATTCCGCGGTTCAGACCCCTCCTTTCAATTGGATTGACAACGCGGTATTAAAACTGAAAGTAAATAAATGGCTGCATCTCTCCACTCATAAACTGATACATTGCAAACACTATAATTACCGTTATAAATCCTAAAACAAGATAGGCTTGAGAAGCAAACCAATTTCTGTAATTGATTTTGTGTTTTTCGGGTATCCAATGAATTAAATATCCGGCCAGAATTACCGCAAAAACAAATTTATACCCCAGAATTATTCTAAAAAACAAATCTGAGCCAAAGTGTTGAGTGATACGTTCGAATATTGCAGTTACCGTATCCAGATCACTACTTCTGAAAAATATGCGGGTAAAGCTTATGAAAGAAAGAGTGAATAGTACTAAAATAACTTTTACGAGTTTTGACTCCGAGTTTTTAAAAAGAGAAATTCTTAACCAAAATTTATGAATCACGATTCCTAAACCGTTTAATCCACCCCAAATAATGAAGAGCCAACTACTGCCGTGCCATAAGCCTCCGAGCAACATAGTAATCATTAAATTAATATTGGCGTCAATAATTCTTCTTATTTTCGAAAACAACCAATAAAGAACTCCAATACCAATTGTCAGAACTCCAAATAAAAGTAAAAGCCATAATTTTCCACTTAACAGCACTAAAAAGAGAAGAATTACTGTAATCCCAATGTAAGAACCCAGCGAGCCTTTTCTGTTGCCTCCTAATGGAATGTAGAGATATTCCTGTAGCCAGGTGGAAAGCGAGATGTGCCAGCGTTTCCAAAATTCACTTGTGCTTGCTGCTTTATAGGGCGAATTAAAATTAGCTTTGAGTCTAAACCCGAAAATCAAGGCGAGGCCAATTGCCATGTCGGTGTAGCCGCTAAAATCCATGTAGATTTGAATAGAATAACCAAATATACCAATGGTTGTCTCTAATCCGCTAAAATAATTGGGATTGTCAAAAATTCTGTCAATGTAATTCACAGCCATGTAGTCGGCTAATATTTTTTTGTAGAAACCGTTTAAAATCCAAAAGAGAGCCATCCCGAACTCTTGTCTGGCCAATTTATAAGGCTGATAAATTTGATGAATAAAATCGTGTGCCTTCACAATTGGACCAGCCACTAGGTGCGGAAAAAAACAAACAAAAAATCCGTAATCGAAAATGTTCTTTACGGGTTCTATTTTGCCTCGATAAAGGTCATTTATATAGGACAAGGATTGGAAGGTGAAAAATGACACACCCACCGGTAGAAGCATTTTGTCAATACTAAAATGAGTTGAAAAAAAATTGTTTGAGAAAGACGCGAAATGATTAAAGAATTTATGCTCCGAGCCAGTTATCTGATTAAAACTCTCTGAGAAAAAGTAGGCGTATTTAAAATAACTGAGCAGAGATAGATTAAGAATGACGCTTATGGCTAAAAAAATCTTCCTGTTTATCGTAGATTGACTTTTGTAAATACACTGGCCCCACCAGTAATCACTACAAATAGTGAAAATTAACAAAACGAGAAACACACCGCTTGTTTTAAAATAAAAAAACAAACTAACCGCCAATAAGTATATAGCTCTTAATTTGCTAGTTTTATAAAAAAGGGAATAGATGCCTAAAACCAGCAAAAAAAATCCCCAGAAAAACAAGTGTGTAAATAACAGGGGTTTGTCCTGAGAATGTACAAAAAGATTATTTAAAAAATCAGTCAGTTAATTTTTTTTTGATTATGTTGATACGATTTATTGACTGCTTCAAACATCATGTCCCCAAGTATGTTATAGCCTTTGGCATTAAAATGAACTTTATCGCGCGCTGCTAAACCATTTTTATACCATTTTGTTATAGACTTATACCCACCCATAATGGAATACAAATCCCACACGGCAACGTTGTGCTTCTCCATTAGTTCAAACATAGCCTCTTTAGCAGTAGCCGTTCGTTTGTTAGAAGTTTTACGTTTAATAAAATTATCGGTAGTTGTGGTAAGTAATATCGCAACTCCCGGACTTGCCTTTTTAATAGCTGTGATTAAACTGTCGTAATGTTCAATGTATTCTTCTTTCTCGAAGCCTTTGGATTGTGTGTCGTTCACCCCTAAAGACAAAATAACTAAATCCGCGGATAGTGTTTCGAACTGTGCAGTAAATTCCGAGCATCTCAAAAAAGAAACACTTGAAGCACCGTTTGCACCAAGACCGGCTAGAAAAAAACCAGAGTTCAAATCGTTTTCCATACTGATACCATAAACAATAAAATCTTTTTTGAGTGTGTCTTTTCTTGTAAGCTTAAACATGATGGAGTCTAGTACCATATCGAATTTAAAAAGTGTGAAGCCTTGTTTTGAATAATCTATGCGTTCGTATTTATAATTTTCTTGAAGATTTACATCAAATTCAAAACTGTTATTAAAGTTGTGATATACTTTAACGCAGTTAGCCGTTCTGCAAATGGCGTGTGCTGTAAGAGTAAGGCCAAATAAGTTTGTGCTGTCGTTGGTACTAATATTCATGCCACTCATACCCAAAGGCAGGCAAAAATCCTTGCCAATGGCTCTGCATTTTTTCCATTTGCCTGATGAAAACGATCTAGCGTAAGGCTGGCCGTTAGTTTTTGCGATTTTGTATGGGAAACTAAAATATCCACCACCAGTACTCTTAAATTCTTGTTGAAAATGCCGTACGAAGGTGTTGCTCCAAATACCACCTTGCACGTGAGAACCGCCAATATGTGCGATTGTTATTCTTTGTTTAGAATTTTTGAGAGTATTCAGTTTTCTGAAAAAATTGATAAAAGAAGAGCTGTCTTTGGAATAATACAAATGATTAAATGTTCTATCAATAAATTTAAAACGGGAAATATCTTCCTGTGCATAAAAAGAATTTCCAAAGCATAAAACAAAAAAGAGAATTAAAGAATTTTGTTTTATATGTGAAGTTATAGGCAACAAATTCTAATTTTTCGATTTTAGATAGATATTATATTCATTAATTAAGGCTGAATACAAAAGTGTCGCTATTTTTCTGGCACCTTGTGGACTGAAGTGGGTATAGTCCGTCGCTGCCATTTTTTGTTCGACCCAGGCAGGCATGCTGTTTTTTCCTCCCATGCAATCGTACATATCAAAAAAAGCACAATCGCTTTCAAGTACCGCTTTTTTAATTGCATCACGGGTCTCTTCTAAAAAGGGCATCGTTATGTATTCTGTTCCTGATTTCACGCTCATATCTGAAGGACCGATAAAAAGTATGCTTGCACCCGGTGCCAGCTTTTTAACGATGCTTATTTGATACTTTATATAATTACCATAAGCTGTTACCAGTGTATTTTCTTTTATGGACGGCATTACGTTCCCACCAAACTGAAGTATAACAAGCTTCACATTCAAATAATCGTAAAATTCTTTCAATTGGTTCGGATTGATCTGATTAAAAAAAGTACCACTACTGCCACGCAAGGCAATGTTATCGACCATCACACCGTTATCGCTTTCCAAGGACATCGCATAAAAATCAGGACTGTCTTTGCCTGAAAATTTTAGTTTGTGCGTGAAAGAACCTTGTCCAACAG
>CALMND010000193.1 GCA_937868565.1 uncultured Bacteroidota bacterium
ATTAGGCTTGATTTTGCCTAATGGTTATTATCAAAGGAAAAAACTGACCTTAACTTTACAAAAAAATTAAAAATGGAGAATCAAAACGAAAATGCCTTTAAAGATTTTGAAAAAAGTCAAAGACGAGGTAAAATAATGGGCGGTTTATTAATTTTAGGAATAGGCTTGCTTTTTCTCGCAAGAGAACTTGGAGTACAAATGCCTTTTTGGCTTTTTAGCTGGAAAATGTTGCTGATAGGTTTGGGAGTTGTTTTGGCAGTAAAACATAAATTTATGCATCGGGGTTGGATTGTATTGATGGTCATTGGAGGTGCCTTTTTAATGAATGATTTTTATCCTGAATTAAACATTAAGCCGTTACTTTGGCCAAGTGCTCTTATTCTTGTAGGTTTATTTATCATTTTTAAGCCCAGGAGAAAAAGGCACCACATGCATGCGCATTGGAAAAAGTGGCAAAGGCATCAAGATTGGAATGCTCATCATAAGGATATGACTTGTTATGGCGAATCGGACAAAGAAGATTCTTTAGAATCTATCTGCATCATGGGAGGTGTAAAAAAAAACATTTTTTCAAAAAAGTTCAAGGGTGGTGAAATAGTCAATATTTTTGGAGGAACAGAAATAAACCTCATGCAAGCGGATCTGGAGGAAAAGGCCACTCTGGAGGTAACTCAGGTTTTAGGTGGAACAAAATTACTTGTTCCAGCTAATTGGGGAATAAAATCAGAGTTAGTGACGGTATTTGGAAGCGTGGAAGATGCCAGACCTGTGCAGCCAAATGTTGGCGAAGAGACAAAAAAATTACTTGTATTAACGGGTACAACGGTTTTTGGAGGAATTGAAATAAAAAGCTATTGAACTGCAATATAAAAATCTGCCAAATGATTAATTGTATTTAAGAAAAAAATGAAACTATATCTAGCTAAACTTGTTTTCGCCGTTCAAGTAGATGGAAATACTGAGGCACTGGAATTTGATGAACAGTACAGAATTGTAGAATCTGGTAATTCAGAAAGCGCATTTTACAAAGCTCGTACCATTGGCCATTCGGAAGAAGAAGTTTTTATAAACGCAAATAATCAGAACGTAAGTTGGAAATTTATCGATGTGTCGGATATTCATTCATTGTCTGAGTTTAGGGATGGAGAGCAGATTTATTCTAATTCAAAGAAAATGGAAGACGGCAGTTCATATATAAAATACATTCGACAAAAATCTATGGAAATCCAGGTAAAAAATTTAACCTTTGCCTAGATTTTTGGATAACGAGTTTTCATATTCGATTAAGAAATTTCTTCTTCTTTATTTGGGCTGGTGGACTGCCTGGAGCATTATACAAACTTTTGTGCTTCATCGATTGGGATTGGACTGGCAGCATTCACTTTTTGATTCTTTGGTTTCAAACTTGCTTTTGGCCATGGCATGCCTAAGCTCAATACTTCTTTATAGGTTTTATCGGCCCGGTGCAGGCTACAGAATTTATCGCCTCATATTTGCCCTAGGGATCACCATTTTATTTTGCAATTCAATGAAATGGGTGTTAGAGTCATTGTTTGCGGGGGATCCATACTACCTTCTGTTTTTAAGAAAATCTATGACCTTGCGTTTTGTTTTCTCCCTGTTAATGTTATCCTTCATCAGTGTGTTAAATTGGTTGTGGAATAATTTGCGGGAGCAGAACAAAAGAGAATTTCGCCGGAGTGAAACTGAGCAATTGGTTAAGGAGGCCGAGTTGGTAAAATTGAGGCAGCAGCTACAACCGCATTTTTTGTTTAATAGCCTCAATTCGATAAGTGCTCTTGCCGGCTCCAGGCCCGAGGAAGCTCGAAAAATGATACATCAACTCTCAGATTTTTTAAGAGGAACTTTAAAAAAGGATGAGCAGGAGACCGTTGCTTTGAAAGAAGAATTAGATCATTTAAAACTCTATCTTGACATTGAGAAGGTAAGGTTTGGTCAAAGGCTTAACGTGCAAGTTAACTCGACAGAGGGTGTTATGGAAGCAAAAATTCCTCCGTTATTACTGCAACCCATCGTTGAGAATGCAATCAAATTTGGCTTGTATGGCACCATAGATGAAATAACCGTTACTGTTGATAGCAAAATAAATCAGGGAAATTTGCACATTGAAATTGCAAATCCATTTGATGAGCAAACGCAAAGCCCGAACAAAGGGACGGGATTTGGTTTAAGTTCAATTCAAAGGCGATTGTTTCTTTTATACTCTCGGAACGATCTCCTAATGACAGAAAAAAGAGATCGAGTTTTTATCACGAAACTTAAAATCCCACAAAACAAATGAAAAAAAAAGTAATTATTATTGACGATGAACCGTTAGCCAGGAGTATTGTACTCGAGTACCTAGAAAATTATCCCGAACTGGAAGTAGTGGCCGAGTGTAACAATGGATACGAAGGCGTTAAAGCTATTTTACAGCATAAGCCTGATTTGATTTTTTTAGATATTCAAATGCCAAAAATTAGCGGTTTTGAAATGCTTGAGCTTTTGGATTCTGTTCCATCGGTTATTTTCGCCACAGCCTTTGACGAGCATGCGATAAAGGCTTTTGAGACCAATGCAGTAGATTATCTGTTAAAGCCGTTTAATAAAGAGCGATTTTCGAGTTCCATTGAAAAATGGAGGGCAAGTGGAAGTTCACCGGGTCAAAACAAATCGATACAAAAATTACTTGACGCCAATCATAAACAACCTGAAGAACAAAACAGAATTGTTGTGAAAAATAATTCGGAAATAAATATCGTACCAACCCATGAAATAACGTACATTGAGGCTTATGATGACTACGTAAAAATATTTACAAAGGATAGTTATTACCTGAAGAAAAAAACCATGAATTATTTCGAAGAGGTTTTAAATTCAGAGCAATTTTTTAGAACCCACCGTTCGTTTATTATCAATCTTCAGCATTTAACACGGATTGAGCCATTGGAAAAAAATTCATATATAGCACTTCTAAAATCCGGGAAACGAATACCTCTTAGCAGAAGTGGTTACGTGAAACTAAAAGAAAAGCTAAGCATCTAATTTAACCAGACCTTAGGGAGTTGCTGCATGTTTTTTCGACAGACTATTCAGCTAATATTTTCAAGATTTTTTTGCCATTTCCAGGCACTTAGCATCATATCGTCTAAATTGTAAATTGGTAACCAGCCTAATTCAGTTTTAGCTAACGAATTATCGGCGTAAACGGCAACAACGTCACCTTCGCGGCGAGGGCCTATTTCATAATTTAATTTTATCCCAGATACTTTTTGAAAGGATTGTATTGCCTCCAAGACACTTACACCTTTTCCCGTACCCAAATTAAACAAGGAAACATTTTTCTTGTTTTTACTTTCCAGCAAATATTGGACAGCTTTTACATGTGCGTCGGCTATGTCGCTCACGTGGATATAATCGCGAACACAATACCCGTCAGGAGTGGGATAATCATTGCCAAAAACCTTCAATGAATTCTTGCCAACGGCGGTTTGAGTAATAATGGGAACGAGATTATTCGGTTTCGCAATCGGCAACTCCCCTGTTTTGCCACTCATGTGAGCACCTACCGGGTTGAAGTAACGCAATAAAACTGTTTTAAATTCCAAATTAGCTTTACAAAAGAACTCAATTATCTCTTCTCCAATTTGCTTGGTATGCCCATAAGGGCTTTCAGCTTTTTTTAAAGGAGTTTGTTCAGTCACGGGTAACTTATCCGCATTGCCGTATACCGAACAGGATGAAGAAAAAATGAAATTATTTATTCTATTGTTTTTTGCGAATCTTAAAAGATTTAGCAGAGAATTTAAATTGTTGTGGTAATAAAGGATTGGATTAGCAACGCTGTCAGGTACTGATTTAAAAGCGGCAAAATGAATAATGCCTGCTATATTGTCATAATTCGAAAGCTTGGCGTTAATTTCTTGCTCGTTACATAAATCGATTTGGAGTGTTTCAATATCTTTCCCGGTGATGTTTTTTATTCTATCGTAGGTAGACGAATCAGAGTTACTAAAATTGTCGATAGAAACAACTTTAAACGCAGTTTTATTAAGCAATTCTATAATCGTGTGCGAGCCAATGTATCCCGCGCCACCCGTAACAATAATGGTTTGCATAGTGGACTTAAAATTAGTAAAAAAAATCTGTCATAAGGGATTTATTTTTTGCAGACCTTAGGCCTCGGTTACGGCCCGGTATATGCATGTATACTGAATTATAGCCTTTTCTAAATTAAAATGCTGTTTGGCAATCAGACGATAGTTTTGTTTTCTTTCTAACAATTCAAGGTAAGTCTGTCCAGCCTGCAGATATTGGTCGTTCGTAAAATCATGAATAAGAAGTCCTCCCGCGTTTCCACGAAAGTACAGGTCGTTATCTCCAATTCCAGCATTTGTAATAATGGGCAAATTCATGGCCCAACATTCAGCCATTTTTGTAGGGGATGATGCGATTTTTGAGAAAGCCGGCTTGATAAAAAATATAGCAGCCTTTGCTATATTTAAATAGGAAGGTATCTTATTAAAGCTGGCGCTGGCCGGAACAATTATTTTCCTTTGTTCCTCTGTGCAGCGCTCTAAAATTGCATTTAGTTTATCAGTATCGTGGGTAACAATTAATAATTTAATATTTGGAATGAGAGTTTTCCATACTGAAATACAATCAATCATTTCCTGGGTATAATACCAAGTACCAATAGAACCTGTATAAATTAACACATGATCTGCACTACTAACTCCATTGATATGCAAAAAATCAACATTTGCAGGATCAAACACTTTAGTATTTACGCAACAGGGTATGACAGTCGTTTTTTCAATTATATTTGAGCGGGGATGAGAATTTGAAAGATACGTGAGAGCATTTTGTGTTAAGGATACTACTGCGTCTGCAGAACGTAAAAATTGTTTTTCTTTTCTTTTGAAATAGGTGTAAAAGATTAAGTGGTGGAGATTTTTTTTTGACCAGATACCGCCATCTAGCCTTTCGTCGGCCCAAAAACCGCGCATATCAAAGATAAAACGACAGTTATGTTTTTGTTTCATTTCCATACCTATCAAAGCTGATAGGTAACTACGACAATGAACAAT
>CALMND010000194.1 GCA_937868565.1 uncultured Bacteroidota bacterium
GTATTACAACCTCATTAGGGATGGTAGTATGAAGATTGTGATAACGAGGCCTCAGCAGTAGATACTGGTGATATGTTTAATTTTTATAGTCATGGCACATCAACCGCTAGTTTAATAATAAGCGAGCACAATGATGAAGGTTACATTAAAGGAATCGCACGAAGATCCTCCTTGATACCTATAAGAGTAGACAAATCAGTAATTGTTAGTCTTGAAAAACTCATTCGTGGAATTGATTATGCCATTTACAAAGGCGTTCACATCACGTCAACAAGTATGGGAAACCCCTTTGGTGATGGAACTGCTGTTGACAGAATACTAAAAGAAGCTGTAGATAACGGGATAATTCCAATTGCGGCGGCCGGACAACTTCCTCCTTTTGAATTGGATATGGAAATTACGCCGGCAAAATCTCCATACGCTGTATCCTGCACTGCCAGTACACAAGAAAGAAAGCCCTGGAAAAAAGCCTTTAAAGCCAGAAGTATTACAGTTGCCGCACCCGGTGAATCTGTTTGGAATGCAGAGTCTGTTAAAGCAATAACTTATGGAACAACAATTAAAAGAGGCTGCGGAACTTCCTATTCCACCGCCCTAACAGCAGGTTCAGCAGCGCTATGGTATTCATACCTCAAGCCTTCTCATTTATATTCGAAAGTTGGTAAAAACAATATTTTTTACACTTATTTAAAAACTCTTTCCGATTTTGGAATAGATAAATGGAATTACGAAAAGGCAGGTCCAGGAATTTTGAATGTTGAGAAACATTTGAAGCAGTCAAAAAATTTACCAAGCCTTAAGGACGTTGAATTTTTCAAAGAAAGTCACAATTCCAAAACACCATATAGTCAGCTTCAAAAAACAATAAATGTACTTAATGAAATAAATGAAGAAAACGTTCCTGAAGTACTATGTCTTCTATTCAGCACTCCGAATAGCAACCTTGAGCATATTTTAAACGAAATAGGAACCGAACTTAGATTTCACATTAGATCCAACCCTCAATTAAAACAAGAACTTACTCTTTTAAGTCATCAATTTAATAAAGATAAAACCAATTTATTAAAAGAGAATTTCAGAGAAAAAATACAAAAAACAATTGAACAAAACTCATCAAACAAATTAAATAAATATTTAAACAATTAAATCTAGATTATGAGCTCATTAAGAAAAGTAACAAATCAATCGGACTTTCAACTTTCATATATCAAACTAGAAGACAGAAACAATAATGGAAATATTGCTGCTAACGATGTAGGCACTATGGATGTTTGGTTCCCCTGGGTCGATAACCCCAGGCAGTTTGCCTCAAAAGTTTTGGTAATAGAAGTTATTGGCCTATCACGAATTTATTTGTGGGAATCGGGTGAATTTTTATGGTATTGCATCTCGGATAAATATATGGAGGGACCTTTTAACCGCCATTCAAAAATTTCTGTTAATGGTGACGAATTTTCTCAGGGAAAAATAGTTCCCGGTGACGCCGGAAGAGCGAACAAAGAACTTGAAGTGCGAAATAAAGGAAATGAAATCTTCATTAAAATGTACAATTGCTGATTAAATAAAAATGAGGCGTGAACACCTACAAACCAACTCATATTCGCCCATTTTCCTCTCTTAAAGAAAAACATATTGCTTCATTGAGTTGGCTTGAAGCTGCCGAATTTCAAGGAAAGGCCGGCTCAACATACACCTTATGTGCATACACACATCACGACTATTCCAAAAAGGGGCTACAAATCTTCCTTCAACAGTATATACATGGAACGCCGTGCTTGATAAGAAGAAAAGTCTATCACTTAGATGATAACATTTCCTGGATTAGCAAAGATAATGACTGGGTAAAAACCAAAGAAGGTTGTTTGAAATATGAATGGTTAGTTACACTGACAATGGCTCAACCCTACAATCAGTATTTTAATATTATTACCACAACATCAGAAAACTCGGGCCAACACACGATAGAATACGAGTTTGGGATTATCGTTGGGGTTTAATTTTATTGAACAGTAAGGTCTAAATTTGCTATCATATAGTTTGTTAGACTTTGTTAACCAACTCCTCATAAAAAATCTCAAGATGAGTTGCGGAGTAAACACACTTTCCTTTACTGATTAGCAGCACCTGCGGTGATTGATGTTCTATCCCATACCGTTCTGCAATGGCATTCGATACATCACGGTGTTGCAAAAGGTCGAGGTAATAGGGTTTTATTTTTTCGGAATCACTGTCTTTCCACTTACGTTCCAATCTATTCAAAGCAGTTACACAGATGCTACAACGGGTGCTATGCTTAAAAATCAACACAA
This sequence comes from uncultured Bacteroidota bacterium, assembly GCA_937868565.1. Lineage (GTDB taxonomy): Bacteria > Bacteroidota > Bacteroidia > B-17B0 > Aurantibacillaceae > Aurantibacillus. Next base: position 2,310 of record CALMND010000194.1, read on the forward strand.
GGCCTGATTGCGATTCGTCATCGATTATTTGTAACTGTGCAAGACTTTCCAAATTATTCCAATTCATTTGTTTATGTTAAAAGGTTATATACCAAATTAATGAGGAAATATATTTATCCAAATGACACGCGCCAGCTTGTAATTCCAAATAGCAAACAGAAGTATGACAAAGGCAGTAATAAACGCCAAACTCAAAGCCTGAAGGGAAGGAACCAGAAAAGAAATTATAAGAAATGTGCTGATGCCTTCCAGGACTGCCAAACCATAGCTGGCATACATAGCCCCTAAAAAATAGCCCGGCTCTCTATCGTAATGATAATGACAGCTACTGCAACTAGCATTCATTTTAGGAAATGAAATTAATTTACCATTCATTTTCTCAAACACATCTCCTTTACCACATTTTGGGCACTTCAATCTCACAATTTCAGAGAGTTTTGACAAAAAAGGTCGTTTCACGATAACACTCATAACAAACGCAAAGATACGGATAAGCTTTAGGAAAACATAAAAGAACCTAAGTACCTAGCTTTTAAATTGTAAAAATTGCTATTAACTTCGCCAAATGAGTTTTTGGAGAAGATTAAGATTATACGGTTTTGGTTTCGGGCTTGGTTTACTTGTGGTTTATGCTGCCTTTGGAACCCGAAGCTGCACTACGACCAACGAAATAAAAATGCGAGAACTGTCATACCAGTATTTGGAATTGTCGGAAAAAGCAAAGTGCAAACTAAAATGTCTTAAAAAAAACGAAGCCTTGCTAAAACTAGAACTTCATCAGTTTGAAGTAAATTACGACATCAGTACCGTTAGAAAAAAGCCCTGCGGAGAATATTTTGTTCAACCTCAGCAAAAGTATGCTCACAATTATAATTATAACCTGGTTATTTATGATTGCGATACGATTTCACGAATTAATGATATTAATATTACATCAACGCACACCTGCAATTGTCAATAGCCGAACTATATACCGACGACTACTTTATGCGCGAAGCATTAAAGGAAGCAGAAAAAGCTCGAGAGGCAGGTGAGGTACCCGTTGGAGCTGTTGTGGTTGCCGACAATAAAATAATTGCCCGTGCGCACAATTTAACCGAAAGATTAAACGATGTTACTGCCCATGCCGAAATGCAGGCTATTACTGCTGCTGCAAATGCTATCGGTGGAAAATACCTAACTGACTGCAGATTATACGTAACACTGGAACCCTGCACCATGTGTGCCGGTGCTCTCGGATGGAGCCAAATAAGTTCAATTGTTTATGGGGCTTCCGATATAAAAAGAGGTTTTTCCTTGCTCGATAAAAACGTGCTTCACCCCAAGACAAAAGTAAGTGGGGGCATTTTAAACGAGGCTTGTGGAAAAATACTGAGCGATTTTTTTGCGCAAAAACGTAAGTAATTTTCCATGTCACTTTTTTTGCTTAGATTTATGTAACGAAAAAAAATTACATGAAAACGGTTTCCTTGCTTTGTCTTGTGGCACTCTTGTGTGTAGGTTTAAACAAAACCAAAGCTGTGTCTCCAATCTACAATTCTTTCTATTTTTTTGGTGATATTCCGGCAAAAACCATTTTTATAAAAAATCCCTCCTATACCGATTCTAAAAGTTTTTTCGCGGGAATTAAAACTTTACAATTTGAAATTTTCAAAGCAGGTTCACAGGAAGAAGTCAATAAATTACTTACAAAATTCAATCACAACGCTGATGTTGAAAGCTGCACGGCGGGTAAATTGTACGGTGATTACCAATCCATTGTTCTCACGCTTAAAACCAATAAAGACAGAGCTTGGTTTGTTTCTGCTTTTAAGAAAGCCGGACTATACCTTATTAAAATCAATAACAATGCACCGGTAGAGGTGGATGAAATGTGATTGAAAAAAAAACACTCTTTTGAAGCCAAACTAATCCGTTTGGCTTTTTAATTATTGTTAATTTTACCTCATGATTAAGGCAGAAGATTTATTATTTAATACCGTACAAAAAGCATTATCGGAATTGTATTCCATTTCTACTAATACTGTTACTTTCCAAAAAACGAGAAAAGAATTTGAAGGGGATTTGACCCTGGTAACCTTTCCTTATATTAAGGAAGCCAAAAAATCTCCCGAAGTGTTGGGGCAACAAATAGGTGAATACCTCAAGAAAAACAACAACGATGTTCTTTCTTTTAATGTGGTAAAGGGTTTTTTAAATATTTCATTAACAAATTCTTTTTGGCTAAATTATCTTAACACCATAAAAAATTTAAGTTCTATTGGTTTTCAAAAAGAAAATAGCACTAAGCGAACTATTATGCTCGAGTACTCCTCACCGAACACCAACAAACCACTGCATTTGGGGCATGTTCGTAATAACTTGTTAGGTTACTCCGTGGCACAAATTTTAAAAGCTTGTGGACATAAAGTTATTAAAACCAATATTGTGAACGACCGTGGCATTCATATTTGCAAAAGCATGTTGGCCTGGCGAAAATTCGGGAATGGCGAAACACCCGAAACTGCCCACATGAAAGGCGACCATTTAGTTGGAAAGTACTATGTAGAATTTGACAGGGCATACAAAAAAGAAATTTCAGACTTAGTTCAAAGTGGTAAAACAAAAGAAGAAGCGGAAAAACAAGCCCCTCTCATTTTAGAAGCGCAAAAAATGCTTCAACAATGGGAAGCCGGAAATGAGGAAGTAGTAAATCTCTGGAAAATCATGAACGGCTGGGTATATGAAGGTTTCGACAAAACCTACAAAAATATGGGAGTTGATTTCGATAAAATGTATTACGAGAGCAACACCTATTTGTTAGGTAAAGAAATGGTGCGAGAAGGTTTGGTGAAAGGTGTTTTTTATAAAAAAGAAAATGGGAGCGTTGCCATTGATTTAACAAAGGATGGTCTGGATGAAAAAGTTGTGCTGCGTAGTGATGGTACCAGTGTTTATATCACACAAGACCTTGGAACTGCTATTGAGCGTTTCAAAGAATTCCCGGATTTAAAACAGTTAATTTATACTGTTGGAAACGAACAGGATTACCATTTCAAAGTTTTATTTTTGATTCTGGACAAATTAGGCTACTCCTGGGCAAAAGAATGTTATCATCTAAGCTACGGCATGGTGGAGTTACCCGAAGGTAAAATGAAAAGCCGTGAGGGCACCGTAGTAGATGCAGATGAATTGATTGAAGAAATGTATAACACCGCTAAAGTTACAACCGAAGAATTAGGCAAAGTTGAAGGTTTTGCGAACGAAGAATTAGATGAATTATACAAAATGGTAAGCATGGGTGCTTTAAAATATTTTATTTTGAAAGTGGATCCAAAAAAGAAAATGCTGTTCGACCCCAAAGAAAGTATTGATTTTAATGGGCACACCGGACCTTTTATACAATACACGCATGCGCGCATTAAATCCGTATTACGCAAAGCGGGAACAGAATATGGCAATGTAACCAATTCAGAAATAGTTCCCAATCCTATTGAGCGCGAATTAATAAAATGGCTTTATGATTTTGAAGCTGCCGTTTCAGAAGCAGGAAAATCTTATAGTCCGGCTGTTGTAGCCAATTATGTTTACGAACTCACCAAACTATACAACCGTTTTTACCACGACCATTCCATTTTAAAAGAAGAAATCGAAACGATAAAAAATTTCAGGTTACAGCTTTCTAAAACCGTTGCCCAGGTTATTTCTAATGCCATGAGCCTATTAGGAATTTTAGTGCCGGAGAAGATGTAAGGGATTTTTTAATCCTTCGGTTCCCACAATTCTATTTTATTTCCTTCCGGGTCGTAAACCCAGGCAAATTTGCCATAGCTCTCGTCCATACGCTCTTTATCTATTTTAACTCCGGCCTTTTCTAATTTCAAAAGTAAAGCATCCATGTCGCTCACTCTGAAATTAATCATAAACTGCTGATTCATATTGCCAAAATAAGTGGTTTCCTTCTTAAAAGGCGCTACCCCGGTCGGCACCTCATCTTGCCGCCAAGGTTCTGCACTTTGTGAATCACTTATTCCAAAATGCTCCTCATACCATTTTGAAAGTGCTTTGCTATCGTTGGCCCTGAAAAATATTCCGCCAATTCCGTTTACTAGTCTTTTCATGTGTTTATTATATATTTGATTGATGTTTAGCTTCAACAAAATTTTGGTTCGGCTATTTTAGGTAAGCCGCGTCGGCCTTTTCTTCATAACAAAGGCCGCAATTAACGACATCAGCAAACCTACAGGTAATATTTCAGTATAGGTAATCATCGCATTAAAAAAAGGGTTCTTATACATCTCCTTAAATTCAGTCATTTCCTTAGCCTTAGCTTCCAGTTCAACCTGACTCATCCCACTCGCCTTTAACTTCTCCATCATCTTAGCAGAGTATTTATCCATAAAATCAGGAATAAAAAAAGTATAATCAATCAGCCATACAATCACATAAATGGTGGAGGCAACCAAAGTAATCAGTAAACCTAGTTTAAAGGCTTTACCAAAAGTAATAACCCCATCATTGTATTTGTCGCGGTAATTTTTTACTCCCACAAAAATCATCGAAAAAGCCAAAAGCATTATGGTGTAACCATACACTTCAGCATATTCACCTATTTCACAATTTTTATTGGCGGCCATCATCCCTATTGTCCATGCCGTGGTAATAAACCCGGCAATAGTGCCATAAATCCATACATGTTTTTTCATAAGTTAATTTTTTTAAATTTTGAGCAAAATTGCGTTAAACTTCATACGTTTTTCTCATACTAAAGGGTGATTTTTGTTTCGTATTTCAAAAAATCACACTTAAGTACCAAGCACTTAAGGTATTAAACCTATTTTTCTAGCCTTTTCAACCGCCTGAGTTCTTCTTTTCACATCCAGCTTTTCGTAAACCTTGGACGAATGTGTTTTAATGGTGTTTAAAGAAACAAATAAGCGCTCGGCTATTTCCTGGTTACTTAACCCATCTGACATTAACTCCAAAACTTCCAACTCTCTCTTACTCATTCCCGATTTGTTGAGTTCCTTTTCATTTAATTCAAAATTTTCTTTGGGTAATACCCGTATCTCCTTTTCTATAATTACAGTTTCTATTTTGGGTCTTGATAGCTTCAATGCCAACCAAATTCCAAAAGCTGTAAAAATAAGTGCAATGGCTCCAATATAAACTTCAAAGGCATGGTCAAAAATTAAGAACCGTAGTTCTACCCATTTTAGCAGAAATAACAAAGATGCCAAGGAAGCCCCGTAAACGATAGCGTATTTGTTTCTATAAAGAACCTGAACCACCAAGGGTAAAGATACAATTTTAGAGTTTTTTGCAAAAACACTACAAAAACAATCTATTTTAAAATAAATTAAAAAAATAAAATTACCTTTCGTGTAAATAATTCAACTATGGAAGTTAAAGACAGTAATGGTTCAATTCTTGCGGATGGAGATTCCGTTACCCTTATAAAGGATTTAAAACTGAAGGGTTCTTCACAGGTGTTAAAAAGAGGAACAGTGGTTAAGAAAATACGTTTAACCGACGATGAAGCGGAGGTTGATTGTAAAATAAACGGCACGGCAATTGTTTTACGAACTGAGTTCCTGAAAAAAGTTTGATTAAAAATAAAATCTGATTTATGAAAAACAAAAAAATAGTATTCTTTTTTATTTTCATCGGTATATTTTCACTTTCTATTGCGACATCGTGCAGGAAAAAAACAAACGAAAAACTTTATGAAGAATCTAAAACCGCAGATCTGGTTTTTTACAAAAGCAAAGACACCATCTACGGCCCAAAAGGTGGAAGTCCTCATGGCGCCTTTAAATTAAAATTTAACTCTACAGCCGTGGGCGTTTTGGGAGCAGACGGCAAATTGGCGTCAGGATCTGAATTTCCGAAAGGTTCACTCCTTGTTAAAGAAGTTTATGAAGGCACCACATTAAAATTATACGCAGTGATGAAAAAAGATCCGACTTCTAAATATGCTTCCAATGGCTGGGTTTGGGCTGAATATAAGCCAAATGGCGGCGTGGAATATGATATTTCAAAAACAGGAAGCGCCTGCACATCCTGTCACAGCAACAGTCCGGCAAGAGATTTAACCCGATCTTTTGATTTGCATTAATTGGAAAAGTCGTTCGATAACATATATATTAAAAAGCACTACGAAGACCAACTCTTGGTTAAAGATGCGTTGCAAATATACTTCTCTCACTACCACTTTAAAGATGGTGGTTACAAGGACAAATGGTTCAAAATAAAAATCGGTCCGTTTTTCTTACCCCTTCCTAATATTAAAGATAGAGTTGACGCGGTAAAAATCCACGATATTCATCATGTTATTACGGAATACCGTGCCGATTACAAAGGGGAAGTTCAGATCGGCGCATGGGAAATTGCGTCAGGCTGCGGAAAATATTACATAGCCTGGCTATTAAATTTTGGTTCTTTTGTTATTGGCATTTTTTTCTTCCCTAAACATTTGTTTCAGGCCTTTATGGAAGGAAGATCCTGTCGCACTAATTTGTATCACGCGTGTGCGTATGACGAAAAACTGCTGAATAAAACGGTAGGCGAATTACGTGAATTAGTGGGGGCTCCACAGAAAAGAAATAAAACAACAAAGGACTATCTTTACTTTATCCTTTATTGTGTAACTTCTTTAATTTATCCTTTAGCTGGAGCGGCCTTCACTTATGTGATTTATTATTGCTTGTGATTTTAAATCTAAATTACTTTTACAAATAATAAGAGTACATTCAACTTATACAAAATCAACCATGAAAAATAAAATTTCGCTTGCCATTTTTATACTTCAATTTGCCTTCATGAAAATTCTTGCACAGGATGAGCCAATAATTTTGGTAACTCCCACCGGGGGCATAGAAGGCAGCCTTTTGCTCCCCGAAAAAAGAGAGGTATGTCCTGTAGTGCTTATTATTGCAGGTTCAGGTCCAACTGATAGAAATGGCAACAACAGCGAAATGGAAAACAATTCCTTGAAAATGTTGGCTCAGGAGTTTCAAAAAAGGGGAGTGGCTTCACTAAGATTTGATAAAAGAGGAATTGGACAAAGTTCCGATGCGGGGAGAGACCAATCGGAATTACGTTTTGATACCTACGTTAACGACGTAAAGGCCTGGGTAGATATGCTGGCAAAAGACAAGCGTTTTTCAAAAATTATCATAGCTGGTCACAGCGAAGGGTCTTTAATTGGAATAGTTGCCTCGGTTAAAAACAAAAAAGTAGCTGCCCTAATTTCGATTGCTGGAGCTGGCCGGCCGGCCGACGTGATTATTAAAGAACAATTAAGTGGGGCACCGGAAAATATTCAGTTGGCTCTTTTTAGAATGTTGGACAGGGTAAAAAAGGGAGATACCATTTCGAGTGTTCCACCTATTTTTTATCCCATTTTGCACCCATCTGTTCAACCCTATATGACTTCCTGGTTTAAATACGATCCGGCCATTGAAATAAAAAAATTAAACATTCCTATTTTAATTCTTCAAGGTTCAACCGATGTTCAGGTTAAAGAACTGGATGCTGAACAGCTTGCAAAGGCCGCACCGACGGCCATTAAAAAAACGATCCTCAACATGAATCACGTTTTAAAAGATTGTGATACAATGGATAAGGAAAAACAAAAACCAATATACTCAGAACCGACTTACCCCTTGAACCAAGAATTTTGTGTTGAGTTAGTTGCTTTTCTAGATAAGGTAGTAAAGAAAAAATGATAGTTCAGGTGCTAAAAAATCAGGCCTACCATTATATCTTTCTTTCATAAACGTAAATTTGACTTTGTCCCTGTGGCTTAAAGTTGTTAAGGCTTTCATTCCACACATAATTTGCGGTGCTGTATCCATCCACCATATCCACAAGGCCCACTAGTTTATAGTTTTCGGCAATATATTTGTTCGACCATTCAAAAACGTATTTGTCTGTGTTCGGCTGAACCAACAAAGAAAACTGATGATTAAAGAAAACAAAGTATTTGGGTTTGGCGGCTTCAACATCGCGCACAAATTCCCTTTGCCACTCCTTGTGCTCAGGAACGTTATTTACCAGTGCGGTAAAGTAAGCAAATCTAGAGGGGCATTTTTTGTTTGTATAAAAATATATCTGGGGTTCCGATCCAATTAAAACGAGCCCATCTTCGGGTTTGGAATGAGAATTGATATAGTTGGCAATCTCCATCGACTCAGGAAACGGGTTGTTTCCGTAAACGGTTCTTAAAATGCGCTCATAATTTGGATGAAAATAATACGCCTTATTCGCCATGACATGCGAGATGGTTAATAAAGAAAAAATTATTAAATATGAGTAGGAAATTTTATAATCGGCTATTTTAAAAACTTTAACTAATAATAATTGTATGGAATGAAAGGTAAGCCCTGCAATCAAAGCCAATCCTGGTATTGTCTGAATCCAATAATGCCCGTAGAAGAAAAAACCAGGCACAATTGTCAAAAAAGAAGCGCCAAGCAAGGTATATGCCAGAATTTTAAATTTAATATTAATTGTTTTTGGTAATGTAACCAACAAAGCAAGTATTGCATGAATCCAAAAGAACTTATAGTGTTCTACAATTGCATCACGCGTATAAATAAAGTATTTTTTTTTTTTTTTGTATGGCATAGCACTCACATAATTTTTAGGATGTTCATATGCCCACCGAATCATATCCGAAAAAACACCCTTACAATACATAAAT
>CALMND010000195.1 GCA_937868565.1 uncultured Bacteroidota bacterium
AGCTCGGAAGATAAAAATAGAGGCGGCTGGAATATATTGGGTTAAAATTAGCAATGCCAGTTGTTCTATTATTGACACGGTTCAGATAAAAATCGTTCAAAGTGCTAGTGTAACTATTGCCGGTGAAGTAACTTTCTGTTTGAACGAAGAGAGTAAAATAATTAGCATTCGTGCAAGCCCGGGAACTAAGATACTTTGGAATACCGGAGCAATAACCCCCGGAATTTATGTAAACAAAGAGGGGACGTACTGGGTAAAAACTGAAAATAGCTTTTGCGGACCACAAACAGACACTGTGAAAGTCAAACTAAAGGTATGTGAATGCGAAATGTTAATTCCGAATAGTTTCACACCGAATGAAGATAATCGAAATGATTATTTTTTTCCCGTAGTTCAATGCGACTATTCATTTTTCACCATGACGATTTCAGACCGCTGGGGTAACACAGTATTTTCAACGAACAGTCTAACTTCTAAATGGGACGGGCGTTTTAAGGGAAACCTTTGTCCGGAGGATATCTATATATATAGAATTGAAAGTACAGAAAAGGGAACCGAGAAAAAGCAAGTCCGTAACGGGCATATTTCTTTGTTCAGGTAGATGAAACAGAAAAGAAATGAATACACTAAAGTATATAATCTGCACCCTTTTCTTTTTTGAACTGGTGGCATTTCAGGCACAAGAAAAATTAGGTATTAGCAATAGTAATTACTCAAGTACGAATAGTATTTATTTGAACCCTTCTTCTTCCGTGGATTCGAAAACTTATATGCAGTTAAATTTGGCTGGAGTAAATGCATTTTTTTTTAATAACGTAGCGTATTTACCGTGGTTTAGTGTCTGGAGATTAAGGAGGGCAGGAGGGGAAGTTCAATATCCAAAAATAAGTAGTATACCTTTCAAAAAATTTTTTTATGCCAATGCGGGAATTGATGGGCCGGCTTTCGTAATTAGTAAACGCAATTATGGCGCGGGAATATTTGCGAGGGCAAGAACGGTTGTCGATGCAAGAGGAATCCCTTACGAATTAACCAATCTTTTGCTCAATAACAATCCGTATGATAATTTTCCAAAAGAAGACAATATCAATTTAAGAAATGTCAAATTCAGCACCATGAGTTGGGTGGAGTATGGTTTAAATTTTGGAATGATGTACAAGCGAATCCAAAAGAACTTATGGACTGTTGGGGGAAATTTAAAATACATGACAGGAATAAATATTTTTTATGGAAATCTTAGCCGTATAAAAGGGTTTTATAACGACACTACGGTTAAAGTGGATGAGATGAGTGGAAAACTACGCTATAATTTACCGGCCTTTAACAGTGGCAGAGGATTTGGTATGGATTTGGGAGTTACTTACAAGAAGATGCTTAAAAATGTTGATTCTTATTATGCCCACTCCGAGCAATCCAATTGCACCGTAATTGATTATAAATTCAAAGCAGCACTTTCATTAAGAGACGCTGGGTATATCCGTTTTACAAAGGGCACAGCCAAAGCAAACATAAGTGCGTCAGGTGAATATAAAGCCTCGCTGGATACAACTCAGGAGGGTGTTGCAAGTAGTTTAAACCTGACTCTCTCAAACGATAAAATTCTGGCCACGTTACCCACTAATCTTTCTGCACAAATTGATTGGAATTTTGGCTATCATTTTTACATAAATGGAACGATAGTTAAGAACCTTGTTCCTCATCAATTAACGGGTGTGAGTAGCCCCAATTTACTCTCAGTTTGTCCCCGCTATGAATTTAGACAGTTTGAATTGGCTATGCCCTTTACCTTACAGAAATTTGTTTATCCGCAGGTGGGTTTCGCCTTTCGCGTTAGAACTTTTGTATTGGGCTTTGATAACATTTTTCCTCTTTTATTTATGAAACCAAAAACATACGGCCTTGGTGCTTATTTTAATCTTGGAATTTCATTATTTAAAAACCCTGCTTGTAGAACTGGCAGTCAAAGAGCAGTTGATTGCCCGCCAAATATTTTAACCAAGGACCGAAATGGAAAAAGACGTTGGTGGAAATTTTGGAAAAAAAGTAAATAACAAAAGTCATTTTTCTGAATCTAGTTTACTTTATCAATTATCAAGTAACCATCAAAAGGCCATAACATTTCGCAGTGAAAATACCCGTCGGAACACTGTGAGCAAATTGCATAAGCCGCTTTTATTTGCGACTGGTCGCCATACGAGGCGATTTTTTGAGGATTGCAAACAAAATAGTGTTTGGAATTAATTCTGAGATAGGTTCCTGTACAGTTTCTTACCACCGTCGCAGGTTCATAATTTTTCTTTCCGCAAGAAATGAAAAGAGAGACGGCCAAAATTGTTAGAAAACAAACGAGTTTTTTCATGATATTGTTAGAGCATATATATATAAGACAACAAATTTGTAAAACGTTGCACGCATGCGCATAATTTTATTTTTACAACAAAGAAATCCGTCTCAACTATTTACTACCGGTCAATTTAAGTGAAAGCTAAATCGGGAGAGTATGTTCCTTTATTTCTGTTACTGTCAGCATACTTTTTTATTGATTACAAGAAAGGAATAACTTGCCTTAGTTCAAATTTCTTAGTATTTTAGGGGTAAAACAACAGGGCATGAAAATAGTGATTGTCAGTTCCTCACTTTTTTTGAGTATATCTTTATTTTCATGTACGCAGGATTATATTTGTGAGTGTGAAAGTGTGACGGTATCCGGCAAAGATACGTTAAGTTCAGTGACTAAGACTACTATTCGTGAGGTTACCGAGCTTAGGGCAGTTCAGGAGTGTGCAGATAAAAGTACAACTTTTAGTTTAAATGGGACGAAAACATCGGTTTCTTGTGAACTCCATTAACTACTAAACGTAAACG
>CALMND010000196.1 GCA_937868565.1 uncultured Bacteroidota bacterium
TAATTCGGGGAATGCATGCCATCCAATGAAAATAGCGTTTTTCTAAGAAAACTAACGCTCACCAACTTCAAAAATCACACTAAACGTGATTTTCACCTCACGAAAAAGTTTACCGCTTTTGTGGGGCAAAACGGTGTGGGCAAAACGAATTTGCTGGATTTAATCTACTTTTTGAGTCTCACTAAAAGCTTTTTCAACCTTACAGATCAGCAACTCATTAAGTGGAACGAGGCATTCTCCAGAATCGAAGCTGAAATCGAAAAAAACGGAGAGCTGCTGGAATTGGTGGTAAAAATCCCGCTGAACAAACGAAAAGAGATGAGTATAAATGGAGCTGTTTGCCCGAAAGTTTCGGAATACATCGGCACATTACCATTGGTGATTATCTCGCCTGAAGACAACGATATAATTCAAGGTGGCAGCGAAGAACGCAGAAAACTGTTTGACAATATTTTGGCACAAGTAGACAGTGCTTATTTGGAAGCGCTAATGGAGTACAACAAAATTTTGGAGCAACGCAATTCTCTACTAAAGATCAAAGCCGAAAAACCGGCTACCGATATCAGTATGCTCGAGTTTTACAATGCGCGCTTAGCACAATCAGGAAGCTATATTTTCAACAAACGAAAAGATATTTTCCAACGTTTTGAAGCTGTATTTCAACAGTTTTACTCCATTATCAGTGAAGAAAAAGAACAGGTGAAATGGTATTATGCTTCTCAATTATTAACCAAAGATTGGTACACCCTTTTTGAACAAAACTTACAAAAGGATTTAGTGTTACAACGCACATCAGCAGGGATTCATCGCGATGATTATGAGTTTACCATTCACGATGAAAAGATTAAGAAATTTGGTTCGCAAGGGCAACAAAAATCGTTCACCATTGCGTTAAAACTTTCGCTCTACAGCTATTTACATGAAATGAAAGGCATATTGCCTATATTACTAATTGACGATTTGTTCGACAAACTCGACACGAAACGAATGAAGCAATTAATACGTATACTACAAGGAGATGAATTTGGACAGATATTTATGTCGGATACCGATATTTTGCGACTTGAAAAAGCTTTTGACGGAAATAGAGAACAAATTGAGATTTTTACCATAGATTTAGAATCGAATGATAAGGTATAACGACATCAGTTTAGGCGATGCCATAAAGATGTGGATCAGGGAAAGTGGATTAGAAGAATCCATTGCCCAATCCAAGATTACATCACTATGGGACACGCTGATGGGGGGCCTTATTTCAAAACACACAAAGACAATTGTACTTAAGGACCGAAAATTGTTTATCACAGTAGATAATCCTGCCCTTAAGAACGAGTTGCATTTTTCCCGACCAAAGATCAAAGAAATGTTGAATCGGGAACTGAAGGATGAGATTATTTCAGAAGTTTTTATATATTGAATTCGGAATGAAAAGATTTTTACTTGCCTTATTTTTGATAGTTGGACACCTCTCCCAATTATCGGCTCAAAGCGAACCTAAACCCGAAATTCAATATTGGGCCTTTATGGTGCGTAACACCGCTCGTCTTCAAGAAATTGCTTTCCGCTTTCAAGTAACTGAAGCTGACATCAAAAAGCAGAGCGACATTAAAGGGAAAACAGTGTATCCGGGTAAAGTAATCATCATTCCGGTTAAAGTTCGTCCTGCTACCTGGGACCCCACTAAATTTAACCCCAACAAGCCTTTCTTAAGTAATGAAGATGCTCGTCCGCAGTTAGACTTCGAATGGGACAACGATGCACTCGACCCACTTTTAAAGGATGACTATATTCTAATTTCCGAGATACAAGGCGACTCTGTGCAAACAGAAAAAATGAATAAGCATATCGGGAAAATAGACAAACAACTTGCTTTATTAAACCACCAAATAGATTCGATTAAAAACACAGAGTTCTCGTTTCAATATGACGAGAAAGACATGAATGCCGTTTTGAAAAGAATGGAAAAAGCACGTTTACGTTATTATGCACAAAGTCCGCTCGGCAAAGAAATGGACAGCTTGAATGATATAAAAACAAAATTAAACGAAGAAATTAACCGCTTGCGTAATAAATTAAGCGAGT
>CALMND010000197.1 GCA_937868565.1 uncultured Bacteroidota bacterium
TTATCGGATGCAGGGAAGATTAAAGACACAGAAAAAACCACCAATCACGACGTTAAGGCTGTAGAATACTTTATCAAGGGAAAATTAACGTCTCTTGGTCTTGAAAAATACAGCGAGTTTGTTCATTTCGGCCTCACATCGCAGGATATAAACAATACCAGCATTCCTTTGTCTCTAAAGAATGCTTCTGATAAAATAGTATTTCCTATTATTAGCGACCTATTGGGAAAAATCACAGCAATATCGCAGGAATGGAAAGATGTGAGTCTACTTGCTCATACACATGGACAACCAGCTTCTCCTACTAAATTGGGAAAAGAACTTTATGTATTTGCCGATAGACTTAATCAGCAATTTTCTCAACTAAAAGCCGTCCCCTATTCCGCCAAATTTGGCGGTGCTACCGGTAATTTTAACGCACACCATGTTGCTTATCCGAACATTAACTGGCCCGCTTTTGGAGACGCTTTTGTTAATAATACCCTAGGTTTGTCACGCTCACAATTCACCACCCAGATAGAACACTACGATAACCTAGGCGCTTACTGCGATGCCTTAAAACGCATTAATACTATTTTGATTGACTTATGTCGCGATATCTGGACTTATGTGAGCATGGAATATTTCAAGCAAAAACTTAAAGCCGGAGAAATTGGTTCCTCAGCTATGCCTCATAAAGTTAATCCGATTGATTTTGAAAACGCAGAGGGTAATTTGGGAATGGCTAACACCCTGTTAGAACATCTATCGGCAAAATTACCGGTATCACGTTTGCAGCGCGATTTAACCGATAGCACAGTGCTACGTAATATAGGATTGCCTCTCGCGCATTCGTTAATTTCTTACAACAGTATTTTAAAAGGACTGAATAAATTAATTCTAAACGAAAGCGCGATAAATTCAGATTTGGAAAGCAATTGGGCGGTGGTGGCTGAAGCCATACAAACAATTTTGCGCCGAGAGGCTTATCCCAAACCTTACGAGGCATTAAAAGATTTAACGCGCACCAACCAAAGTATCACTAAGCAGTCCATTCATCAATTTATTGATAGTTTAGCTGTTTCCGATGCGGTAAAAACTGAGCTCAGACAAATTACACCTCACAACTATACGGGAGTTAGTCCACATTATTAAAATGAATAGAGTTTGGACATACGTTATCAGCAAGAAGCTAACAGAACATGAACTTAATTCCTTGATTGAGTCCGGTAAAAATTTCGTTAACTCCTGGACAGCTCATGATAACAAGCTATCAGCCGATTTCGAGATTTTTAAAAACAGAATCATTGTAGTAAAAGTAAACGAAAGCGTTCATAATGCCAGTGGTTGCAGCATTGATAAATTAACCCGTTTTATAAAAGAAAGTGAAGCAAAATTAAGCATTGAATTGTTAAACCGCTTTCTTATAGCCTATAAAAAGGATAACGATGTAGATGTAATACCTTCTTCGAGAGTAAAGGAACTAGTGGAACAAAAAATATTAACTGAAGACAGTATCGTTTATAATTCTTCCGTTTCAAATGAAAATGAATTAACAAACTGGGAACAACCTTTAAAGTCTACCTGGCTAAACAAATATTTAGTTAAGATTTAAAATTCTAGAAAACCTTCCACCTGACTAACACATACCTTCAATTGATCTTCTTGAAAATTTCCTTCACTATCTACTATTTTACCAATTAAAGAAATTGGCAATTTGTTGTAATAAACGTGCATTTTTAGATACTGCAAAATTCCCGTCAGATGTTCCATCCCTCTTAAATTACCAGCCCTACCCTCGGACACCCCAACCAAACATGCTTTTTTATTGGCCCACTCACGGGGATGCAGACTGTCAATAAAAGTTTTT
>CALMND010000198.1 GCA_937868565.1 uncultured Bacteroidota bacterium
AGGGATTATAAATACGAAAGCGACATAAGAGAGTTAAATAAAGATGGTTTTGGAAAATACAAAGAAGTAGCCTTTGGCTTTCCTATGGGTATGGGTGTGGTTATGAAAATAACCGACAGAATTGACATGAAATTAAACTATCAGTATTTTTTTACAAGTACAGATTATATAGATGGTATAACGAATAAAAGTATAGACAACAGAACGGGTAATAAAAAGAAGGATAATTTCTCCTACACGTCCTTCTCTATTCAATACGATTTAATTTCTAAGAAAAAGCAAAAGCCAAAAACATTTGCTGATACACTTAATAATAAATTCTGGCTTGCGTTTGATAATCAGGATTCAGACAAAGACGGTGTAACTGATTTCAGTGATGATTGTGCTGGGACGCCCGAAGGAGCAAAAGTTGACCTTAAAGGTTGTCCATTGGATGATGATGGTGACGGCATACCTAATTTTCGCGATGACGAATTGACCACGCCGCCGGGAACTCCTGTGAATTCAAGAGGAGTAGGGCAGGATGACGCGTATTGGCAGGCTTGGTATGATCAGTACATGAATGATAGTACTGATATTAATCAAACCACAGAAACTGTGGGTAATATTTTTGCCAACACCCCTCCTAATAAGAAGAAGAAAAAGAAAAAGGAAAACGCGGATAATTATACAGTCGAATTAGTGCGCTACACCGATGCTATTCCGTCGGACGAATTGGCCTTCTTATTAAGCATTGGTGACATTAACTCCACTACTCTTCCCGATGGAACAACAGTGGTATATACTTCGGGTAATTATGATAAAATAAGTACCGCTGTTAAACGTAGAGATGAGTTTAGAAGCGAAGGAATTAAAGGGTCTGGTATATCAAAAATTGTTGGAAAAGACATCATTAAAGTTTCTGATAAGGAACTGGAAGAGTTGTTAAAAAGCGAGAGAGAAGAGGTGAAAAGTGGAGCGGTTTCTGATAGCGCTGCGATAGCGCCAGAAGATGAGCATCTATTTGGTAAGGCAGATGTAGTTTATCGTGTTCAGCTTGGTGCGTTTAAAAACAGAATTTCAACAAGTGTGTTTAATACAAGCGCTGGCAGCGTTCTCGAATTAAAAACCGGTGAAAGTATTTACCGTTATGTTACTAAAGGTTATAAAACTATTGAAGAGGCCGCTTCCGTAAGAGCAGATTTAGTTGTTCAGGGTTATAGCGATGCCTTTGTAACCGCTTATAAAGGCGGAAAACGGATTGCATTAAGTGAAACCAAAGCCACAGTAGATAAAGAGTTTAAAGAGGATTTGAACGAAAACAAAATGTTTAGTTCAATAGATAAAAAACTCGTTGCCTTTAAAGTTCAATTAGGACCTTTGAAGAAAAAAGCCTCAGAAAATGCAATGGATGAAAAGGTGAAAGACCTTCCAAATGTGGAGAAACAAGTTACTTTAACAGGAAGTATCCGTTACACTTCGGGTGGTAATTTTACGAAACTGGAAGATGCTGAAAAATTCAGAAAGGAATTGGAAGGAAAAGGTTTCTTTGATGCCTTGATTATTGCCACCTTTAAAGGTGAACTCATCTCTTTGCAAGAGGCTATGGAGCTTCTGAAGTAATTCGGTTCAAAAAAATACCTTAATTTTGTTACCTAATGAAAACTCATTTAAGATTATTCATACTAATATTTATTATTTGGTCTTCAATCTTGAAGGGGCAAACAGTTAAAACAACACCCGATTCTTTATTGGGTTTTAATGAAACACCCATTCGGAGTATGCTTTTAGCTGATGGGGTAAGTAAAGAAGAATCCGAAATTTATTTGCAGTTTAAAAAAAGAAGTTTTATCAAAGAAAAGTACTTCCCAATAAAACAAAATATCAAAACCGAATTAAAATCTGCAGATTCATCTTATAATAACGCACAGGTTCAACTTATTGGTAATTGTGGCAATATTGATTTTGAGGAAACCGCTCCTGGTACATACACGGCTCAAAATGATGTGAATGGTTGGTCTATTAGTAGTAGATTTGCAACCACTTGTAACTCGCAGCAAACTTGGACACCAGGCAGTAACAAATTTGCCTTAGTAACTACTCCATACCCAAATTTTCCAGGTACATTAACTGCGTCCCCTTTTGGTGGTACAGTAATAGCAATGTTAAATGATACTTCTCTTCCGGCATTTCATGAAACTATGCTTTCGAGAACAATTTCCGTAAACAACTCAAACTATCTTTTTAGATTTGCTTATGCTGCTAGATTGTGGGGGGGGCATCCGTGTTGTGGGCAAGCGGGCTTTGCTGTAAACATATTTGGAGGTTCATGTCTTGGATATTCTGTTGCACCTTACGACGTTTCCTGCCAAACAGGAGATACCACCTTCAATAAACTATATAGCGGCTGGCGAACATTCACAATTAATCTACTCCCGTTAATTGGCAATACGATATCCTTGGAGTTCGTAGCTTCAGATTGCAAGTATGGTGGCCATTATGCACAAGTTTTTCTCGACGTAGATTGCAACCAACCTGTAATTACATGTTCCGATAAGAATAATCCGCAAAATTTTGGTGTTAGTTTCTGTGTCGGCTCTAACACAGCAGTAATTAATGGAATAACTAACATTGGATACAATTCTTACCAATGGGCCGGACCTTTGAATTCACCAATTTCACCTCAAAATTCCAGCCTTTCTGTGCAAACCATCACAAATCCCATTCCCGGGACTACGTATACTCTTTTTCTAACTTCTCTATCGGGTTGTCCGATGTGGGTTGTTTATACTTTAACACCTTCTCAAGTTTCTGTCACGTGCACGGATTCTTCGCCCTCGTGTACTGGATTTTCTAATGGTTCAGCTACAGTTATAGCTTTGGGTAGCTCAACCGGTTATAACTATATCTGGACTAGTTTATTCACAAATAGTATTGTAAGCACGGGTTCGATTGCAACGGGGTTACAGCCCGGATTATATAGTGTGACAGTGAGTTCTCCATCCGGTTCGGTTTGCGGTGTTGGTTCTCAGACAATTTTGGTTGGAATTAATAATGGAACATCTCCAACGGTTTCTATTACACCTTCTTACACTTACGTATGTGTGGGTTCTCAGATTTTATTAACCGCAAGTGGTGGTCAATCCTACGTTTGGAGTAATGGAGTGAGTACGGCTACTAATGTTATTTCTGCCTTATCTAACAGTTTTTATTCCGTTACAGTAACATCGCCAAACTTAAATTGTCCAGCTTCATCTACTGCAACTCTAGAAGTGTTTTCGCCAACAATTAATATTATTGCTAGTCCCTCTGTTCTTTGTGCTGGAGCGATTACCACACTTAGTGCAATTGGAGCTGTTTCATACACTTGGGATACAGGGTTTTCTGGTTCTGTCTACAGTTTATCACCCATTGCATCAAAGATATTTACCGTCTCTGCGATTTCATCCTCACTTTCCTTACAATGTAACGTTTCAGGAACAATTCAGGTACTTATTAATCCATTACCACTAATTTCGATAATGGGAAATACTCTTATGTGCATTAATGAAACACTTAGTCTTCAGGCTAGCGGCGCCCTTACATATACTTGGAATGATGGAAGCACGTCCCCGAGAAAACACAACACATTAAAGGTTCAGAGTTTT
>CALMND010000199.1 GCA_937868565.1 uncultured Bacteroidota bacterium
AATTGCCGTTCCTATCCTATCACGGATGATTTATAAAACTTCCAAACAACAGGTGCATTTAATGGCATGCGCTTTAATTGGCAGTATTATTTTATTGCTCTCGGATGCCATTAGTCATCGTTTCATCAATAACATCACTTTGCCGGTAAACATGATTACCACATTGATTGGAGCACCTTTGGTTATTTATTTGATGTTTAAAAACAAACATTGGTAAATGGAAAAAAAGGAATCCATATTATTAAAAGATGCCGGTATAGGCTACAACGGGGCAGTAGGAAAACTTCAACTTATGTCCAATATCCATCTGGCATTTTACCCTAATGATTTTGTTGGAATTGTTGGACTCAACGGTGTTGGAAAATCCACCTTTTTAAAGAGTATCTGTGGATTGCTTCCCCTATTAAACGGAGAATTATTTTTGAACGGAAAACAGATAACTCAACTGACACTACCCGAAATCGCAAAAAAAATAGCAGTTGTATTAACTGAAAAAATAGGAGGGTTTAATCTCACGGTCTTTGATGCAGTCGCTTCAGGTCAAATTCCTTACACCAATTCCTTTCATCATTTAAAGGAGGAGCATATCGCAATAATAGCATCGGCAATAGAACGTAGTGGACTAAAAAAATATCAAAGTAAATTATTACACGAACTCAGCGACGGACTTTTTCAGAAAACCATGATAGCAAAGGCCTTGGCTCAGCAAACTCCCGCCCTTCTTTTGGATGAACCCACTGCGTTTCTGGATTATGGCTCCAAACACGAACTGTTTTTATTTCTTAAAAAATTAAGCGAAGAAGAAAACAAATGTGTATTGGTTAGTTCACACGATCTGGACCTTGTTTTAAAATATTGTACTAAATTGCTGGTAATAAGTGAAAATAAACTAGAGCTTATTCCTGCTTCTGAAGCAAATAAAAACACTTCTTTTGTGACGATTGGAAAGGGTTTTATATGACCTGTTTAAGTTACTTATCAACAATTCCATAGAAATTTTTTATTTGTTTAAAAAAAATTACTTTTGTCGCCTTATGACACTTATTGTAAAGAATTCCAGGTTGCCTAAAGCCGGTAAAGGGCTATTCACCAAAAAACCTATTAAACGAAACGAAAAAATTATTGAATACAAGGGTGAGATTATTGATTGGAAAGAGTATGAAAAAAGAGTTGCAGAGGATAAGGACGGGTATCTTTTTTATATAAACAATAAACATTGTATTGATGCGTACTCAACTCCTGAACACCTTGCTCGTTATGCCAATGATGCAAAAGGATTGAGCAGAGCGCCCGGCTTAAAAAACAATGCCGTTTACGAAGTTTCTAAAAAACAATGCTTCATCGTGGCCAAACGTAATATTGAGGCTGGTGAGGAAATTTTAGTGGATTACACCAAAGAATATTGGGAGTGCATTCGCTACAATATAAAGCATAAACTATATAAGACGAAATAAATTACCTTTACTACGGTTTTAATGCCGCTGTAACAATGAGTAAGTTTCTAATAGTTGGTCTGGGTAATATTGGCGATGAGTATGCCGAAACACGTCACAATATTGGTTTTAAAATTGTGGATACTATCGCCAAAGAAGCTAATTCCACTTTTTCCGCTGACCGGTACGCAAGCGTTGCACAACTAAAACACAAGGGTAAAAACCTTATTTTAATTAAGCCGAACACATACATGAACTTAAGTGGTAAGGCGGTAAATTATTGGTTACAAGCTGAAAAAATCAACCCTGAAAATGTGATGGTGCTTGTGGATGAACTTGCGCTTCCCTTTGGCAAAATACGAATTGGCCCTAAAGGTAGTGACGGTGGGCATAACGGCTTAAAAAGTATTCAGGAAACTTTGAATACTAATGTTTATCCTCGCTTAAGATTTGGAATTGGTAACGAGTTTAGTAGAGGTTCTCAAGTAAATTACGTCTTGGATAAATGGAGTGATGAAGAGTTAAAAACTCTGGATGCCAGAATTAAAATTGCGGCCGACGCAGTGAAGGCTTTTGCCTTTATTGGCTTGCAGAGATGTATGAATGAGTACAATAATAAATAAATGGCATTGAAGGGTTGTAAAAAGAACTTATTTATTGTTTAGAATAATATAATTAAGTGATGCCATAAGGATGTTGTTTGATGAATACTCTTGTCCCTTTTTATTTACCTGAAAACTTTCCTGGCTAGAAATATACTCAAACCCCAACATAATCCTGTCGTTTTTTGGAAGCCTATAATGAATGCCAGAGTTCAGTTGAAGTGAAACAATATTGTAGTATCTGTGGATTAAACCATTTGTGTTCAAGTAAGTCTTTTTCTGTGCTGTTGGTAATCCCATACCTCCCATTAAATAAAAAGAAATTGTTTTTTTAGAATCAGAGGTGTAACCAAAACATAAAGAGGTGATATTTATTAAACCAAAACTTGTAGCGGGCTGAAAATCTGTTTTTGCTTTCACAGCAAAATGTCTCCTCGCCCAAAAACAGTTCATGGCAATATTAACAGTTCGGTGGTAGAAGGTAGGCGTAAGATTACGCCCTATAGCAAAACCAGACAATAATAGAGGGCGGCTCATTTCCTTTTCTTTAGATCGCATATGAGTTGGCACTATGTTTTTACTTTTGAAAACATAGTTAAAGGATGTACTTAGCATTCTGTTCTGTTGGCCGTAACCAGTTTTGCCATATTGTGATATACTCTTAAAATATTCAATCCAAGGAAAATATTCTAAACCGATTGCATATTGAGGATGATTTGGTATTCTTATATAAGCTCCAAAAGAAAACTGCAACTGAGTTATTGGTTCTATGGTAAGCTTCTCTCCATCTGTTTTCACGTAATTAGGTTTACTTGAATTGATATTATTCAAGCCCATTAGTACATGAACCGATAATACATTTTGCATTTTGGTAGTAATGCCTATCGCTCCGAAAAAATTAGACTTTAAACCAAAATCAGTAAAAGGCTGAAAACCTGCCATTAGTTTGGCGGCAAAATAACGGCGTGCATAAAAATAATCAAATTCTAAACTACCCTTGCTAGAGTAATACTTAAAGGAGTTCAAGTTTGCCCCCACACCAAATCCAAGTAACTTATAGGATTGACTTGAATCAATTTTGGAGCCGGGTTTTACAACATCCCCGAAACGATAATTTAATGATGCAGATAACGTTAAGGGAAAATAGTAATTGGTATAACCACGACTTCTTTCATGGTAAAATTTATCGTTCCATACAAAAAGTTCTATGCCCCCTACCAGGTGTTTACTATTGCCTATTTTAAAAATACCTCCTAAAGTAAGTACTCCAGATTTTTTACCCCAATAGTGTAAATAATCTTGGTAATCTTTAGAGTAATGGCTGTGTCTTGTGACATTTGACTTAAGCAATCCAAACAAAATATAGAAACTATTGGGCTTATCCAGTTTGGTGGTATAACCTACGGAACCAGACAAATTATACTTTAAGCCAAATTCTTTGTTGGGAATGAAATCTCCGCCAGCTTTAATAGCAAAATGTTTCATGGCAAGAAAATAATTACAGTCGAGATTTATTATAGGCGTGTACTCATATCTGTTAGGAATGTAGAGTATCCTCCCTACCCCACCACCAACTAGCTGCTGAGATTGCAATATACATGGTAGTGATAATAATAAAATTAAACTTTTCATTAGCCTCATACTCAAGTATACAAAAATTTCTTAATTCTCCAAATGCATGGGGCTGAATTCTGCTTTATAATTCTAAATTTGTCCTATGCTTTACAACCAAATAATCGGACAACAGGAGGCAAAACATCGCCTTTTAAAAATGGTAAACGAACAACGCGTTCCTCATGCCCTTTTATTTGCCGGTAAAGAAGGTTGTGGTAATTTACCAGCCGCTTTGGCCTTCGCGCAGCACTTGTTTTGTACTTCCAAAAACGAAGCCGGAGCCTGTGGGGAATGTTCGTCTTGTGGTAAAGTTTCCAAACTCATTCATCCCGATTTACATTTGGTTTTTCCTATTGCGAAAAGTAAAGACGTTAAAAGCAGCGACAATCTTATCAGAGAGTTTAGAGAGATTGTTCTTCAAAACCCTTATCTTACTTTAAATGACTGGTTCAACGAGTTGAATGTCGAAAACAAACAACCCATTATACCTGTTGAAGAAGCAAACGATATTTTAAGAAAACTCAGTTACACCAGTTACGAAGGCTCTTACAAAATGATGGTGATTTGGCAACCGGAAAAAATGAATACCGAAGCAGCGAATAAACTGTTGAAAATTCTGGAAGAGCCACCCGAAAAAACTATTTTTATTTTAGTAAGCAACAATCCTGAAAAGCTTTTAAGTACAATTCTTTCCAGAGTTCAGCAGATTCCGTTTTATAATAATAGTGAAGAAGAAATTACTGCCGCCCTCATTGAACAGTTCAATGTGAATCTGGATGTTGCCAAACAAACCGCCATGCTGGCCAATGGAAGTTATTCTGAAGCCATCTCTCTTTTAACGCAAAACGAAGAAAGCGTTTCTTTTCTGAACACCTTTCAAACTTTTATGCGCTTGGCACTTAAGTTCGACTGCCCTAAGGCTTTGCAATGGATCGACGAGTGTGCGACCCTTGGTCGCGAAAAACAAAAACAGTTTTTACAGTACGGTTTAGAAGTTTTTCGTGACAGCCTCATGCATAACTACGGCGAAAAAAATTTGGTTCGTTTAAGCGGACAGGAAAAACAATTCCTTGAAAAATTTGCCCCATTTATTAATCAAAAAAATTACGAGAAATTAGTCGAAGAGTTTAATAACAATTATTACTACATAGAGAGAAACGCAAATCCTAAAATCCTATTCATGGATTTGATTTTAAAAACCAACGAGCTCATTAACCTTAAATAACCTACACGGTCAATTTTTCAATTTTATTAAATCATCGTCGGCCATTATGTGTTCCAGACTTTTGTATAAGTAATCCAAATCATTTTGTGAATTAAATGCGTTCATTGAATACCGTAAGTATATATTTTCTCCATGCCTCATGACAGGAATTTCTATTTTGAACTTTGTAAATAAATAGCGTTGTAATTTCTCCGGTTCGTTTGTTTGAATAGGAATGCTAAACATTTGTCCCACAAACTCGTCGCTTACCGGACAAAGAGGGGAACTCCCCAGTAATTTACAAAATCGCAACGCATTATTCTTTACAAGCACTCTACAGGCCGAGGCGACTTCGGTCCAATTATTTTTTTCTAAAAATTCAATCGCTGCGGGCACCGATAAAAATGCGGAAAAATCGCGCGTGCCCTGTAATTGATGGTAGTCCAAAAATTTAGAGTGCGAGGGGAAACTGCTTTTGTATCCCCAACTTACAACCAAAGGTGCTAACAAATCCTGACATTCTTTTTTCACATGCAAAAACGAACAACCTTTAGGTGTTAACATCCATTTGTGACAGGCACCAGTATAAAAATCCGCCTTTAGTTCTGATAGATTCAAAGGGATGTGCCCCGGAACATGCGCTCCATCAACAAAAGTTAAAAGTCCTTTTTGCTTGGCTATTTCGCAAATCTCTTTCACAGGCAAAATCAGTGCAGTGCTGCTGGTAATTTGGCCTATAAACACCACTTTTGTTTTTGTTGTTAAACCTTTGAAAAATTCATCAATAAATTTTTCTTTGGTTGTCAGTGGAAGGGTAATCGCTTGGCGAACATATTCAGCGCCTGTTTTTTCGCATACATAATCCCATGTTTTGTCACAGGCTCCGTATTCCAGATTGGTAGTAAGAATTTCGTCACCGGGCTTTAAGTCCAGACTTTTGGCAACAATATTCACGGCATAACTGGGATTGGAAACAAAGACCAAATCATCTGCATGACAATTTATATATTTACCCAAAGCTTCGCGAGATTGTTGCAAATACTTTGAGCCGTTTACGGTCATAAACTGAACCGGTTCTTGTTCCAGTTCTAACTGCCATTTTTGATAGTCTTCAAAAATAGTTTTAGGGCAGGCTCCAAAGGAGGCAAAGTTTAAAAACGTGATTTCGGGATTTAATAAGAATTGTGACTTAAGGCTGTTATTTTGCATAACATAAAAATAGGAAAAGCCTTTTCACCTTGAAAAGAAATTTTAATTACAAAGAAACACTGTATTCGTAAAGAACATCCGAAAAATCTTTTGTTTTCTCGAACACAGATTTCGAATAAGAACAATGTGGAATTATCTTACAGTTATTTTTCCTCGCAAAATCCACACTCGCTTTAAGGAGTTCCCTTCCAAGCCCTTTACCCCCCTGACTAGGATCAACTTCGGTGTGCTCAATAATAAACTTAGTTTCTCCAGCAAACACATAAGTTAAGAATGCCAATTGTTTTCCATCTTCTTCTATGTAAAAACTTCCTCGTTGACCTTCACTTACTTGTTTTACTTCCATTGTTTAGTATTTAGACCTCAGCAAATATATGGGTTATAAACGATTAAAGTTACTATTTCTCACTTGGCGACAGAACAGATTATAAATCAGTACTTTATGTTAATCCAACTTAAGGGTGCTGGCATGCTAAACCACTCTGCCAGTTCTTCTGTTCTGTAACAGTTGTATTGTTTTCTTAGATGACGGATAAACTTATGTATGTTAGTTCCTCTCACACTTTTTAGCTTTTTTGAATAAAGCTCACGAAAAAAATCTTCCCAATGAATTAAAACCACTTTTTGTGGTCTGAGATAATTCAAAATATCTTCGGGATACCGACCTATATTTTGAGCCGAAGCTACTCCGATAAAAGCAATATCTACCGGCCTTTCTTTGAGTATTTCTGACGGAGGAAAACCATAAGGTGCTTCACACGAAGAAGATTGAATGAATAATCGAAGTTCGGGCTTCTTATCTGCACCTAATATATCTAGTAAAAAAGAATAGGTTTTACCTTCTTTCCAATCGTTAGCCTTTGTCTTATCTGTGCTTTTATCAAAACCAGAAATTCCATTGCTACAGGTGTTGCCCCGCATCGTGTGAATTTTTCCTAAATGTGGTGCGTGATTAGCTTCTATAATCATCACGCGCATGTTGGCGGATAATTTTACCCACGAATTTGCAATGTTTGGCTTTGGAATTTGATTATAGCAATAACTATTCGAAAAAATGTACTCCTCCCCTCCTTTCATAAATTTGTGTATGCTGCAATAGGTTGACGTATCACCCACAATTTTTATCTTTTCGTTCAGTAAATTTTTTTCCAATAAATAAGGTAAATCCTCCAAATGGTCATAATGCGAATGGGCAATAAGTACCGCATTTATGTTTTTCATGGGGATTTTTTGTTGTATTTCCTTATTAACTCGTTCATTGTTCTCCGGATTGATTTTAATTTTTCCCAACAAAACTTTCGAGATCTTATGCCCCGTGTAATAGGGGTCTGTCATAATGCCCTCGTTACCATTTGTAATTATGAGGCCTCCACAACCAGTATAAAGAACTTTAAGGTCTTTTATACCGAGCTTATTTAAAGATATACTGTAAGAATTTGTATCCGGAATAATTTTCTTTTTGATCCACGTTTTAGCGCGCGGAGCGCAGGTGGAAAAGAGCAAAATAATAAACAGGATAATAAAGTACTGTGGTTTTAACATACTCATTTAAAAGTAGGAAAAATTGTGCGGTAAACAAAACAAGAAACGAAGTCTTTTTATATTTTTGCTCTTAAGTCACAGTAATTTCAGCTGAAAAATTGATAAGAAGATGAAAATAATAAGTCGATAGATTCGCAAAATTTATCCGAGACTTATTTTTAATTCCCAGCTTTTTTGATAGCGGCCTAGAAGAATATTTCAAAATTTTAGGCAACTCGTTTACCTCAGACTAAAATATTTTTATTAAATAAGCGAGGTGCCGTTCAAGTCAGACGTTAATGTATCACTCATGTAGTTTAAAAAAGGGCGCATTTGCTTATATGTGGCATTTAAAATTTTCACAAAATTTTCACCCAACGCTTCCTCATCACTGAATTTTTTGATAAGTAGAAACTGCTTGTAACGCAATAGGTCAATTGCTTCATCTTCTGCGTTAAAGCCTTTGGGCGTTGTTTTTATTTGTTCACCCTGCATGTTACCAAAGGTTGAGATAAAGTTTTTGTTCTGGAGAATTTTTCGAAACGTTTTTGCATCATAGGAAAATTCGTCACGTATCCGTTTCAAGTCTTTTGGCTCGGGACCCCAAAAGCCGCCAGCCACAAACGTATTCCCGGGTTCCAAATGAAAGTAATAGGAACCTCGTCTTTTTTTTGTTGCTCTGATAAAACTGCCACCCCAATGTGTATTATATGGTCTTTTATCTTTTGAGAATCTAACGTCTCTATATATACGATGCAAACTTTTTTTACCGCTAGGCGTTTCAATTTCGTCGTGTTTGTTCATTTCTCGCAATAGGTTCTCAGCAAACAACTCCACATTACTGAGTTCCTTTAAATAGCGCTCTTTGTTATGGTTAAACCAGATCCGGTCATTATTTTTCTTCACGAGTTTCAAAAAGTCAAAATTTGATTTTAAAATGCGGGTTGCCATACTGGTATAAACTAACTAATTGTAATAATAAAAGCGAAAAGAGTAAATTAAGATGTTTTCTGCGAAATTACTTGGCTCCCAAAATTTTTTCAATTTCTTCCAATTTGCCTTTTGCAATGGGGTCTTCAGGTTTTTGCTTGAGTGCCTCGTTATAATAATCTCTAGCTTCGGTATAACGTTTAGTTTTAAATAAATCGTTGGCGCGTGCCATTGTTTCCTTGTATTTGTTTCCGCCAATAACAGTTTGTGGTACGGCATGTTTCGCGTCCTTGCCCTTAATAGTTGTTTCATTATATTTAGGTTCGTAAGCATGTCCTCCAACAACCTTAGTTTCCTTAGCAGCTGGCTCTATATCAGAATTTACTTTTACTTTATCTTCAACTGGCTTTTCAGGAATAACCTTAGGAGCCTGCGTTTTTTCTGCGTTGGCTTTTTCCTTAGCGGCTTTTTCCGCGG
Source organism: uncultured Bacteroidota bacterium (assembly GCA_937868565.1). GTDB lineage: Bacteria > Bacteroidota > Bacteroidia > B-17B0 > Aurantibacillaceae > Aurantibacillus. The sequence continues at coordinate 8,991 of CALMND010000199.1, forward strand.
CTAGTTTTTCTTCCATAGCCTTTTCTTTTGCCGCTTTTTCGGCGGCCACTTTAGCAGCAGCAGCTTTTGCTATGGCTGCTTTTTCAGCGGCTTTTTCGGCAGCCGCTTTGTCTGCCAGAGCTTTTTCCGCCGCTGCTTTGTCAGCCGCAAGTTTATCCGCCGCTGCTTTTTCGGCAGCTGCTTTCTCTCCAAGCAACTTGGCTTGTTCGGCTTGTTGTTTCGCCAGTGCATCGGCCTCTGCTTTTGCTTTTGCGGCTAACTCGTCCGCCTGCTTTTTAGCTAATGCTTCGGCTTCTTTCTGTGCTTTGGTATCACTTTCGGCCTTTGCCTTCGCAGCTGCTTCATCTGCCTGTTTTTTGGCTAAAGCATCCGCATCGGCCTTTGCCTTTGCCGCGGCGTCTTCTTTAGCTTTTGCATCTTCGGCTTGTTTTTTAGCTAAAGCCTCGGCGTCTGCCTTGGCTTTGGCCGCTGCTTCATCCGCCTGTTTTTTGGCGAGAGCATCCGCATCAGCCTTTGCCTTTGCTGCAGCTTCTTCCTTGGCTTTCGAAGCGGCTATTTCTTTAGCTTTCTCATCTGCCTGTTTTTTGGCAAGAGCATCGGCGTCGGCCTTTGCCTTTGCTGCGGCTTCTTCCTTAGCTTTTGCATCTTCAGCTTGTTTTTTAGCCAAAGCCTCGGCGTCTGCCTTGGCTTTAGCCGCCGCTTCTTCTGCTTGTTTTTTTGCTAACGCTTCTGCTTCCTTTTTTGCTTTAGTAGCCGCTTCTTCTTTGGCTTTAGCTTCCTCTGCCTGTTTTTTTGCAAGGGCTTCAGCATCCGCTTTAGCCTTGGCGGCAGCTTCCTCTTTTGCTTTGATTTCTTCGGCTTGTTTTTTTGCTAGGGCGTCCGCGTCGGCTTTTGCCTTGGCAGCTGCATCTTCAGCCTGCTTCTTAGCAGCGGCGGCTGCCAGCTCCTTAGCTTTTGCTTCTTCGGCTTGCTTTTTCGCAAGTGCTTCGGCAGCAGCCTTATCTGCCGCTGCTTTTGCTGCCGCCGCTTTATCCGCAGCTGCCTTTTCGGCTGCCGCTTTATCCGCAGCGGCTTTAGCTGCGGCAGCTTCAGCTAGTTTTTTAGCTTCGTCTTCTTTTGATTTTAAACAATCCCCTACTTTTTTCAATTGTTCAGTAGGATACCATTCTCCAGGAATCATGGATAAGGCTTTATTGTAAAGTGTCTTCGCCAAAGGACAATCCGGTTTTTTTAAAGCGGCATCTCCTTCTTTATTTGTGCTACAAAATTTTTCAATCAATTCCTCTTCAGCATCATTAATTTTTTTTAGCTGGTCAAACATGTTTTCAGTATACTGTTCGTCTTTATCAAATAACCTGCCTTTTTGAAAGTATTGAACTTTGACAATGGGGTTTTTTATTGCAGAGTAATCAATTCCCGGAAAAGGTTTGGACATAATTACTCCACTCATCGGGTAACTCGGCTCGAATTTATCGGTACCCACTTCGTCTGGAACTCCTTTTGTGGAAATTAAAACTTTTTTGGGATTGCAGTCTTTGTAAGAAATAACCAATAAAAAATCTCCGTTTGGCGGGACTTGTATGATAAAGTCTCCATTACCATCAGTGCTTACCTGCTTGACTATCGTTGATCCCTGATAAAGTACAACACTGGCTCCAGCAATCGGCTTTTCTTCTTTTTCCGATTTTGTGCTTAGTTTCCAGGTCCTTAATTCTACTGTGCTATTTAACTCTAGAGTCCAAGGCGCAGTTTGGGCGTAAGAATTAACCATACACAACAAAAACAGAGTGCTAAAATATTTTTTCACGCCCTTGGCCATAAATTAAGTCTTAAAAATAAGCAAAAAAATGAAATTTAAAGATTTTACTTCTTACCTCCTAAGGGCAAGGGAGTTGAATGTTTTGCTTTTCCGTTTTGTATGTCGTCCTGAGCCCTTTTTTGACGAGCCTCTTTTTCCCGCTGTTCTTTTTCTAATCGTTCATTCTCTTTTTTCGCAGCCCTCTCTCTGACATAAGCTCCTTCTTCTGCTTTTTCTTTCGCTTCATTTTCTTTAATTTTCACTTCCCTTTCTTTCGCCTTTTCCTGCTTCTCTTTCATTTTTTTGAGCTTTTTTTCATAGTCAGCTTTCATTGCAGCCTCGTCTTCTGCTTTAGACTTGGCCATACCCTCTCTTTGCTTTGCTCTTTTTTCAGCATCTTCTTTCTTCCTCGACTGCTCCTCAGCGCTTTGTTCCGCTTTATTTTTCTGTTTTATAATCTGCTTGGAAGGTTCTTGTTTTGCTTTCCCATGGAATGCGATACAACAAGAACTTATAATAAAAAATGTTTTTATACTGCACTTCATCAAATAAAGGTAAATAAAAAAATGGTCCGCCATTTGAAATCCTAGATGCCAGTTTAACTAATTTTCGTTCGTTTGGTTCTTGAAATGAGTGCCTAAAAACATATATTTGTGGCCTAATTTTAACTTATTCACTTTGTACAAATTTTTAGGTGCGCTAGTCGGATTTTTTCTTTTGGGTAGAAATTTTTTTGGAGCCCTCATAGGTTTTGTTATTGGATCTCTTATAGACAGCATGACGGTCACAGTAAGAACTGGAAAAGGTAATAGTGGCGACATGTTTGATTATTACCGCCAACACGCAGGCGGTTCGCGTAGTGATTTTGCAACCATGCTTATGTCTTTGTCAGCAGCTGTCATGAGGGCCGATGGAAAAGTTTTAAAAGCAGAATTGGATTTTATTAAATCTTTCTTTTCGCAACAATTCGGACCCCATTTTACTAAGGAGCATCTGCAGGTGCTCAAGCATTTTTTGGAAGGTGCAGATATTCCCTTAGAACAGATTTGTGCAGACATTAAGATGCGTACACAAGTTGAGGTCCGCATTCAGTTACTCCATTATTTATTTGGTTTGGCAAAATCAGATGGTCATGTGGCTGACACGGAACTTAGTGTATTGAGGCGCATAAGCAGTTTACTTGAAATACCATCAGCGGATTTTGAAAGTATTAAAAGCATGTTCTACAGGGATGCCAATTCCGATTATCATGTTTTGGGAATAGAGGCGACCGCAACTGAAGAGGAGATAAAGAAAGCATATCGTCAAATGGCAATCCGTTACCACCCAGACAAGGTAGCTCATATGGGTGAAGAGTACCAGAAAGGAGCCAAAGAAAAGTTTCAAAAAGTTCAGGAATCATACGAGGCCATTAAGAAACAAAGGGGGATTGTGTGATTGAAAATGCCACTAATTAAGCTATTCCGATTGCAATCGCCATTCGCTAACAAAAAACAATTCTTGGTAGTTCGTGAAATTGGCGTCCATCAAAATGGATATTTTTTTGATTACTATTTATTTCCACCCCCACCTCTACCAAGCTCGCTCCTCACGCAGTGGCCGCTATATGATTAATCATTCCGCACTTTAACTTCAGGACACTATTATAGTGAAAAAGCCTCCACGACAGTATCGGGAAGGCTTTTTAATTATAGTGGCTCCGGCAGGAATCGAACCTGCATCTAAAGTTTAGGAAACTTCTATTCTATCCATTGAACTACGGTGCCATAGTTATGATGTGTAACCAAGGCGCAAAAATAGCAAAATGCCTGTCACGAAAGAAAATAATGGACTAAATAAGTTCGTTTGAGGCCTATTTACTTCCAGTTCAGAGGACATCCTTTCTTTTTATCCACGCTGTATTAGTTGTTAAAAATTGAGTGAATACGTTGACGGAACCTATTATGTAGAAATAATAGGTGATTCTGGCTTTTATGTAACCAAACTTATAAAAAATTAAAGCGAGTATTGCCTCTTTTTTTAATCTCAGAGAGCTTTTGCGAGAATCTGGGAAGGCCTTTCAACAAGTTTGAAGGGCCTTTTCTTTATAGCAAAAGGGCGGGAAGTTTATCCAGACTTAAACAAGCCCAGCCTTCTCTTAACTCAAAGAACCGAATTTTCCAATCACAGACTTGAGAATAAAAGTGTTGTTATTCTTATCTTAGCATCTTTTATTCAAATTATTTTTATTCCTAAATAAGAATTATTATCCTTACATAATAATTCATGATTCGTGACAACTAAAATGAACCACTTTTTCAGGGAAAAATTAAAAGAAAAAGGGCTTAAAGTGACGCCCCAGCGCTTAGCTATCTATGAGGCCGTCATGAAGTCAAAAAACCACCCAAGTGCTGAAAATGTGATTGAATTTGTTAAAAAAAATCATCCTAATATTTCAGTGGGAACGGTTTATAAAGTTTTAGACTCTTTGGTAGAAAACGATCTATTGAAAAAAGTAAAAACAGAAAAAGACCTGATGCGCTATGATGCCGTCTTATCCAATCATCATCACTTGTATTGCTCAGAAACAGAACGCATTGAAGACTATGAGGATGAGAAATTAAATCAACTCATCAACGAGTATTTTAAAAAGAACAAAATAAAAAATTTCAAAATCGAGGATATCAAACTTCAGATAACAGGTAAATTCAATATTAATATTAAATAAAAATCACTATGAGCAACTCCAACGAAAGCAAGTGTCCATTTCCTCATGGACAAATTAAACAAACCGCAGGCGCGGGAACTTCCAACAAAGACTGGTGGCCAAATCGATTAAATTTAGGAATCCTTCGTCAGCATTCTGCCCTATCAGACCCTATGGGCAAAGGATTTAATTATGCCGAAGAATTTAAGAAATTAGATTTGAAAGCCATCAAAAAAGATATTTACGATATAATGACGACTTCACAGGACTGGTGGCCAGCCGATTATGGTCATTATGGTCCCTTGTTCATTCGCATGGCCTGGCACAGTGCAGGTACTTATCGTATTTCCGATGGTCGCGGTGGTGCGGGCACAGGAAATCAGCGTTTTGCGCCTGTGAATAGTTGGCCGGATAATGGCAATTTGGATAAAGCTCGTTTTTTACTTTGGCCGGTTAAACAAAAATATGGCCGTAAAATTTCCTGGGCTGACTTAATGATTTTAGCTGGTAATTGTGCATTAGAATCTATGGGTTTCAAAACTTTTGGATTTGCCGGTGGCCGCGAAGATATTTGGGAACCCGAACAAGATATTAACTGGGGTAACGAAACCGAATGGTTAGGAGATAAGCGCTACAAAGGTGACAGAGAATTGGAAAAACCTTTGGCAGCAGTTCAAATGGGATTAATATACGTTAATCCTCAGGGACCCAATGGCAATCCTGACCCTTTGGCTTCAGGAAGAGACATTAGAGAAACCTTTGCGCGTATGGCCATGAACGACGAAGAAACAGTAGCCTTAGTAGCAGGTGGTCATACTTTTGGCAAAGCGCATGGAGCTGCAAGTGATAGCCATGTGGGTCGCGAACCTGAAGGAGAAAGTATTGAAAAAATGGGTATGGGTTGGATAAATAGTTTTGGAACAGGCAAAGGTGGCGATGCAATCACAAGTGGAATAGAGGGTGCCTGGAAGCCAAACCCTACTAAATGGGACAATGGTTATTTTGAAACACTATTTAAATACGAATGGAAGTTAACTAAGAGTCCTGCTGGCGCTCATCAATGGATGCCAAGCGATGAAAGTGCTGCCAATTTAGTGGTAGACGCTCACAACCCCAATAAACACCATGCTCCCATGATGACAACCGCAGACATGGCATTGAGAATGGATCCCATTTATGCACCCATTTCAAAACGCTTCTTGGAAAATTTTGACCAATTCGCAGATGCCTTTGCAAGGGCTTGGTATAAATTAACGCACCGTGACATGGGCCCTATTGCCCGTTATTTGGGCGAAGAAGTTCCAAAAGAAACACTGATTTGGCAAGATCCAATTCCTGCTTCAAAAAGTGAATTGAACGAAAGTGACATTACTATTTTAAAAAATAAAATTCTATCCGCTGGTCTTTCAGTTTCTCAATTGGTTTCTACCGCCTGGGCCTCGGCATCGACCTTCCGTGGTTCAGATAAACGCGGCGGCGCCAATGGTGCACGTATACGGTTAGCCCCACAAAATAACTGGGAAGTCAATAATCCCGTGCAATTAAAGATTGTTTTAACAGCCTATGAAAAGATACAGAAAGAAACCGACAAAAGTGTTTCTATGGCTGATTTAGTTGTTTTGGGTGGATGTGCAGCTATTGAAAAAGCTGCAAAAAACGCCGGTCATCCTATTACTGTTCCATTTACACCAGGCAGAGGCGACGCAACGGCGGAACAAACGGATGCAGAATCATTCTCCGTTTTAGAGCCTAAAGCTGATGGGTTTAGGAATTATAAAAACGCAAAGAGTGTTTCCATTACCGAAGAAATGTTGGTGGACAAAGCGCAACTACTTAATTTAACCGCACCGGAAATGACTGCTTTGATAGGCGGCATGAGAGTGTTGAATGCAAATTTCGATGGCTCTAAACATGGCGTACTTACAAAAAATATAGAAACACTCAGCAATGATTTCTTTGTCAATCTCCTGGACTTAGCAACTACATGGAAAGCCACTACAGATGCAGGTGAAATTTTTGTAGGCTCTAATCGTAACACCGGCGAACCAACATGGACAGCCACGCGCGCTGATTTAATTTTTGGTTCAAACTCCGAATTACGTGCAATCGCAGAAGTATATGCCTGTAACGACTCTAAAGAAAAATTTGTAAAAGATTTTGTTGCGGCCTGGCATAAAGTAATGAACTTGGATAGATTTTAATCGCCTTCAGAAAAGAAGTACAAACTTTGACTATTTTACAATTATCATTAATGAAAAACAATAAATTAAAAATCAATTAATATGAGTTTACAAATAAATGACACTGCCCCTACCTTTAAATTGTTTAACACCGAAAAAAAAGAAATCAGTTTAAGTGATTATAAAGGTAAAAATGTACTTGTTTTATTTTTCCCCTTAGCTTTTACTGGCACTTGTACCGCTGAACTATGCAGTGTGCGTGATAACCTTAAAATGTATGAAAATCTTAACGCTATCGTTATCGGCATTTCGATTGACAGCCTTTTTTCGTTGGGAAAATACAAAGAAGAACAAAAATTAAATTTCGATTTGTTGAGTGATTTTAATAAGGATGCTTCTACTGCATACGGTTGTCTGTATTCCGAGTTCGTTTTTGGAATGAAAGGTGTAAGCAAACGTTCTTCTTTTATCATTGACAAAGAGGGGAAATTAAAATACTCTGAAATACTTGAAAAAGCTACTGATTTACCAAATTTTGTAGAAATAAAAGCTTGTCTCGAATCTCTTAATTGATTTTTTTAAAGTACAACCATCTGTCAAAAAAATCGACTGGTGTTTTATTATAAAATTAAAAATGCTAAAGTCTTATTATCGCAAACTAGGCATTGAAGCAGGCTGCGACGAAGCAGGAAGGGGTTGTTTAGCCGGCCCTGTATATGCTGCAGCGGTGATTTTATCAAAAAATTATAAAAACAAATGGTTAAACGATAGCAAAAAACTAAGCGATAAAGATCGTTACGATCTCCGACCAGAAGTTGAACAAAAAGCTCTTTCCTGGGCAGTTGGAGTAGTATCGCATCAGGAAATTGACAAAATAAATATTCTAAATGCCTCTTTTTTAGGAATGCACCGGGCTCTCGACCAATTCACTCTGAAGCCTGATCTGCTTTTAATTGATGGTAATCGCTTTAAGCCTTATAAAAACATAAAACACCTCTGTATCATCAAGGGGGATGGAAAATACATGAGCATTGCAGCCGCCAGTGTTTTAGCTAAAACATACAGAGACGACTTTATGAAGGAAGCAGCTTTAAAGTTTCCCTGTTATGGCTGGGACAAAAACATGGGATACCCCACAAAGTCACACAGGGAAGCAATCCGGCAATTTGGCGTAAGCGAACTACATCGGTTAAGTTACCAATTATTGCCCTCACAATTGGAAATAAAATTTTGAATCGGGAATATTCTCTGTTAAACAAAGACTGTGGAAATCTTAACTCAAAAACGTTTTAAGGCCAAGGGTTTTTTATTAGTTTAGCATAGTATTGACAGTTTTTAAAAAAATAATTTTTGCCGTTTTTGTTTGTTTATCAATTGCTGCTGGCATTTGGGCCTATGCTCTCCTTAAAAACAGCAAAAAGCCCAAAGTAGAAGCCGTTTCGGTTCTACCTGATAGTTGTCTGGTTTATATCAACACACACGATTTTTTTGAGCTGAGTCGAAAAATAAACTCTCAAAGTTTAATTGCTGACAAACTTAAACTGTTTGGGAGTATTGGATCGGTTTGCAACACTATACAACGATTTGACTCTCTTTTTAGTTCTTATAATGAAATAAAAGCACAGGTTGCGGAAAACCTTATTCATCTTGCACTTTACAATAAAGCACCCAATTGGCTTATTACTTTTAATATTAAACAATTGGGTAGCGAGGATTTAATTAATGAAGCCCTGGTGAAAGTTTTGAATGCCAAAAAAACCGAATCGGGAATTTATAGTTTTGAGCTGACTAAACAAGAAAAAACCTATTTTCATCTTAAAGCTGGTGTAATAATGCTTTCTGATTCCAAACGACTCCTGAGTCTATGCGACGACGCCAATTACCCAAGATTTGAAAACAGCGAGGCCTATCGTGAATTTAAAAATACGTTAACTGAAAACGACCTTTGCTCTTTGTATCTTAATCATAATTTATATTCTTCTAATAAAGCCTCACAAAATATAAATCTAACCACGTTATGCAAAAAAGCGCTATCAGCCGGCGAAATCGACATACAGCCTTCAGAGTTAAGAATTAATGGATATTTGGTAGCAGATAGCTCAGAACTTATTTATGCCCTCGCAAATCAGGAACCACAAACATCAGAAGACTTGCCAAAAATTTTACCTTATAACACTACTTCCTTTCAGGCTTTCGGCTTTCATTCATTATCTGAGCTTAAAAATAACCTCAACAAAATAAAATCAGATGAAAATGCATCCTTCTGGTCTGAAATTAATCAGCTCGCCTTGTATGATGTTGAACTGGAGTTTTGCAACAATGTTAACAAGAGCATTGTGGGTTTTAAGACAACCTTGTCTTCTAACGAGATTATTTGCATGCCAGTAAACGACACGCTGAAAGCGAAGGAGCATCTAGGTTTTATGAGTGATTCGGTTGTCAGTGAGGCTGTTTCTCAAATACATATTCTAAAAAAAATATCTACGGGAGATGGGTTAAAATTGTTTGGGCCGCTGTTCAAATCCAGAACTTCTTTTGCTGCCCTGTATCAGTCCTGTTTGTTTTTTTCGGAGAGCAAGTCGGAACTTATTCAAACCTTAACTGCTATAAAAAATCGTCTATTTCTCGATAACAACGAAAGTTTTTCGAATTACAGAAATGAACACTTTGTTGACGAATTCAATTATTTGTTTTACTGTGGCCCCAACCGAATGGGTCGGGAAATAAGCGATTTTTTCAATTTTAAAACCGACTCTGAAAAAAACCCCCTTGAAAATCTGAAACATTTTTCTTATTCGCTCACTAACGCTTCGAACAACTTTAAATTTCGTTTGCAGTTGTTAAACGAGGCAGAAAGTAATACTAGGGACCAGAATGTTCTGTGGACCATGAATATGGATACGGCAGCGGCCATGAGCGCTTTTAATTTTTTGAATCACATGACTCAGGAGAATGAACTGGTTATACAAGATGATGCTCGTAATTTATATTTGCTCAATGCAAAGGGTAGCCTTTTGTGGAAGAAAAAAATTAGTGAGAAAATAATTTCAAGTATTCATGTGGTTGATGCCTTTAAAAATAACAAATATCAACTCCTTTTTAATTCTAAAAACCACTTACACTTAATGGACCGAAATGGTAACTATGTAGAGGGTTATCCCGTGAAACTCCCATCTGAAGCCACTTCCGAAATAAGTATTTTGGACTATGATTTAAATAAGGACTACCGCATTTTTATTTCCTGCAAAAATAACCGCATTTATAATTACACCATTCGGGGTGCTTTGGTAGATGGCTTTAATCCTGTCAAGACAGAAAATGATGTCAACCTTCCTCTGCAATACGCCAAGGTTGGGCTAAGTGATTACATAGTAGCAGTTGATAAAGAAGGTAAGATTTATACTTTTGGTCGAAAGGGTCAGGGAAGAATTGGTCTGAAAAACCGTACCATAGCTAATTGTCCGGCGTTTTATGTCGATGCTACCAACAACATTAACACGACTTACATTGTGTATTTGGATGACAAAAGTGCTTTAATAAATAAAATTTCTTTTTCAGACAGGAAAGAAATAATAAAGGTTGAACAGGAAACACAAAACGCTTCGGTAAGTTTTGATTTGATTGACGAAAACCGCGGCATGGATTTTATTGTTACCCAGGGTAATCGCATTTTGATTTACGATTTAAATGGAGACCTGCTCTTTGAAAAAGTTCTTAAAGGCAGTTTATCCAAAACAGGATTTTACAATGATGAAAGCCATTCATTGTTTTATTCGCTGGATCATGAAAAACAAGAGTTGGTAATTTATAATCAGTTAAAACAAAGTACTTTAATACTAAAGGCTAATGCCATGCCACTTATAAACAAATTATTTAAAGACAATAAAAAATATTTGATTCTAACCTTTGGCAATCAATTGAGTTGCGTGCCCCTGAATTAATAAGTAAAGGTTCCGAAAACAGATTGTATAGTCACTTTTTTACCACTTCCTGCCTCTACCCTTCCAATTATTTGTGCATCCACGTTGAAACTCTTACTGATGGATATAATATAGTTGGCAAATTTCTCGTCAACATATAATTCCATTCTGTGGCCCATATTAAATACTTTGTACATTTCCTGATAGTCTGTATGACTTTGCTCTTGTATCATTTTATATAAAGGGGGCAAGCCAAACAAGTTGTCTTTTATGACGTGAAGGTTATCGTTTAAAAAGTGTAGTACTTTGGTTTGAGCGCCACCACTGCAATGTACTATGCCATTAATGTTAGTTCCAATTTCCGAAATTATTTTTTTTATAATGGGTGCATAGGTTCTTGTTGGAGATAAAACCAGTTTACCCGCGTTTATTTGTTCCTTGATAGTTTTACCTGTTAAATCGGCATAAGAAACATCTATTTTATCCTGAAGGTTCAATTTGCCAGTATAAACAACGCTTTCAGGTAAAGCAACATTGTAACTTTCTGGAAATTTTTTGGCTAGTGTTTTATTGAATACATCGTGTCGCGCACTAGTAAGGCCATTGCTTCCCATTCCGCCATTATATTCACGCTCATAAGCGGCTTTTCCGTAACTGCTTAAACCAATTATAACATTTCCCGCTTTGATATTTGTATTATTAATCACTTCATCCCTCTTCATCCGGCAAATGACTGTGCTGTCAACAATAATCGTTCTCACGATATCACCTACGTCAGCAGTTTCACCTCCAGTTGAATAAATTGAAATGCCATTATCCCTTAAATTTT
>CALMND010000200.1 GCA_937868565.1 uncultured Bacteroidota bacterium
TACGGTTGGGGCTTTGACAGCCCTCTAAGAAGCAATGAGTCTGGAGGATTTGGAAAAGGGCAATTTCATTTTACGATTGGCGGAAACCTTGGTGAATTATAGAAAAAATGTTAATTAAACCTTATATTTAATATTGGCACGTTTTATGTTTAATTTTAAAACAAGTAAAATGATACATAGATTTTTATTCGTAACAACATGTTTTTTATATAGCCTCACAAGTCTGGCGCAGGGTGGCGCCGCTAAGTTTGGATATGTTGACACAGACTATATTATGAGTCAGATACCCGAGTTCAAAGCCGCACAAAGCGAATTGGAAAAAACAAGTATGCAGTGGCAGAAAGAAATAGAAGCCAAGTTTTCAGAAGTTGATAAACTAAATAAAGCCTATCAGGCAGATGCAATTCTTCTTACTGATGACATGAAGAAAAAACGTGAAATTGAAATTGGAAATAGAGAAAAAGAAGCCAAAGACCTGCAAAAGCAACGATTCGGGGTAGATGGTGAGTTTTATAAAAAACGTCAGGAGTTGGTAAAGCCAATTCAGGACAAAGTGTACAACGCGATAAAGGCCGTTGCAGAAAAAAATGCGTTAGGTTTTATTTTGGATAAAAGCGGACAAGTTTCCATACTTTATGCCAATAGTAAATATGATAAAAGTGACGACGTATTAGTATACTTAGGATATAAGAAGTAAATTTAAACCCCATATAAAAAGAAAAACAAAAAATGAAGACAACAATTAAAAAAGTAGTATTAACATTTGTTTCCGTAGGATGCTTAACCTTTGCACAGGCACAAAAAATAGCGCATTTAAGTTTCGATTCCCTTATTAGCTTAATGCCTGAAACAAAAACAGCAACTGAGGCCGCCCAAAACTATCTAAAGGGTTTGGAACAAGAACTAGTTGCTATGCAAGGTGAGTTTGAAAGTAAATACAAAGAATACCAGGAGAAAGAACCAGGAATGAGCGACTTAATTAAACAAAGCAAGCAAGCAGACCTACAGCAATTGCAAACTCGTATTCAGGATTTTCAACGCCAAGCTGAAATGGATTACAAGCGCAAGCAAGCTGAATTAACTTCACCTATCATTGAAAAAGCCAAAAAAGGCATTGAAATGGTGGCCAAAGAAGGCGGTTACAAATATGTTTTAGATACAAGTCCTGGAGCAAGTGTGGTTTTATATCATGAACAAACTGATGATATTCTTTCCTCAGTTAAAAAGAAATTGGACGGAATGCCTCTGGCAACAATTCCCGGAACGGCCCCTGGCACCCCTGGCATTAAACCTCTTCCGAACAAAGGAAATAATCCTCCTCCGCAACAAAAAGGTGGCAAATAATTTCTATCAAAATGTTATAGTATTTAAGACTGAAAATTTTTTTCAGTCTTTTTTTTTACCGTAATTTACCTAAAATGCAAGCACTATTTCTATACAATACTTTAAGTCGCAAAAAAGAAGAATTTAAAGCGATTAATCCGCCATTTGTTGGCATGTATGTTTGCGGACCAACCGTTTATAGTGATGTCCATCTTGGAAATTGTCGCACTTTTATTTCTTTCGATTTATTATACCGTTACTTACTTCATCTCGGATACAAAGTCCGTTATGTTCGCAACATCACAGACGCCGGACATTTGGAAGGCGACCGAGATGAAGGTGATGACAAGTTCGCAAAAAAAGCAAAGCTCGAACAGGTCGAACCCATGGAAATCGTTCAAAAATACACTCTGGGCTTCCATGATGTCATGCGGGAATTCAATGCGCTTCCGCCAAGCATTGAACCCACTGCAACAGGTCATATTTGTGAACAAATAGAAATGATTAAGGAAATAATTAATCAAGGTCTCGCTTACGAAAAAAACGGAACGGTTTATTTTGATGTAGAAAAGTATAGTAAAGAGTTTAACTATGGTCAACTAACTAACCGTAAGCTCGAAGAACTTTTAGAAGGCACACGTGAGTTAAGCGGACAAGATGAAAAACATGGGCGTCTGGATTTTGCTTTATGGATAAGCGCAAAGCCTGAAACGTTGATGCGTTGGCCCTCTCCCTGGGGTTGGGGTTTTCCTGGTTGGCACATCGAGTGTTCTGCCATGAGTAGAAAATATCTGGGTGATACTTTTGACATTCACGGCGGTGGAATGGATTTGCAGGCGACTCATCACGCCAACGAAATTGCACAATCACAAGCTTGTTACCATAAAACACCGGTAAATTACTGGATACACACCAACATGCTAACAGTGAACGGAACCCGCATGTCAAAAAGCGCGGGGAATGGCTTTTTACCTGAGGAATTATTTACAGGAAATCATCCCCTGTTAGAAAAGGGCTACAAGCCTTTGGCTGTGAGATTCTTTATGTTGCAAACGCATTATCGCAGCACACTTGATTTTAGCAATGAAGCTCTGCAGGCCAGTGAAAAAGGTTTTGAGCGCCTGATGGAAAGCTATAAGACATTACAAACGTTACAAGCGTCCTCCAGCTCTTCAGAAAACATTGCCGAACTACAGAAAAATTGTTACCAGGCCATGAATGATGACCTCAACACTTCCGTATTAATTGCTCACTTGTTTGATACTGTTAGGATTATCAATTCAGCGAATGACAAAAAAACTCAGCTTACAAGTTCTGACATTACGCTTCTTAAAAAAATATATGATGATTTTATTTTTGATGTGCTCGGTTTAAAACCAGAAAAAGGAAATGAAAAATTAGATTCAGTTTTAGAAAAAGTAATGAGGATGGTTTTGGAAATGCGCGCTAATGCAAAGACGACAAAAAATTTTCAATTAAGTGACGAAATAAGAGACAAGCTCTTAGCTGCCGGCATTCAAATCAAAGATGGCAAAGAGGGCAGCGCTTGGAAAATCTAAGTCAAAAATTATGTCTCTCATTAAAAAAATATTTTTCCTTTTTTCAGGCTTTCTGGTTCTTTCCTCCTGCGGGTCTGAAAAACCAAAGGAACCGAACAAAGAGCCAGAAAATTTACCGGCCGTTAAACTAATTCCAATGCTGGACTACTCGGTGGTTAACACCTACCCACACGATATCACTTGTTTTACCGAAGGCTTTTTATTTCATGAAAGTAAACTTTACGAAAGCACAGGGGCTCCTCTTAATCTGCCACAAACAAAATCCTCTTTTGGTGTCGTAGATTTAAAAACCGGAAAGTATGAACAGAAAGGCGAGTTAGACAAAAAAACATACTTCGGAGAAGGTATTCTCTTCCTGAAAAATTACATGTATCAGCTCACCTACACCAATCAGATTGGTTTTATTTATGATGCAAAAACATTTGAAAGAACGGGCCAGTTCAGTTATAAAAACAAAGAGGGTTGGGGACTAACAACTGATGGAACTTACATCATCATGAGCGACGGCACAAATAATATTACCTATTTAAACGCGAACGGATTTAAAGTAGAAAAAACCTTGTCCGTTAAAGAAAACGGGTTTGCTGTTGACTTTATTAACGAACTAGAATTCATCAGAGGATATATTTACGCAAATATCTGGCAAACTAATTTAATTGTAAAAATAGATCCCGCAACGTCAGAAGTTGTCGCCAAAATTGACCTCACTGAACTCTATAATCAATCCCGTATCAAGAATATTAATCTTGCAGAAATGAATGGAATTGCTTACGATTCTATTAACGACAAAATTTTGGTAACTGGTAAACTCTGGCCCAGTATCTACGAAATAAAATTTGTTCACTGAACTTAAACACCTAAATAAATGATTACCAAGCAAACTGATAAAAAATTATTCCTGCTCGATGCCTTTGCATTAATTTACCGTTCGTATTTTGCTTTCAGTAATAATCCGCGAATAAACTCCAAAGGTTTTAATACCTCAGCCATTTTTGGTTTTACAAATACTTTACTCGAAATACTTACAAAAGAAAAACCCTCCCACATCGCTGTCGTGTTTGACATGGAAGGCCCTACGCAGCGCCACGTAGAGTTTGAGGCCTACAAAGCCAACCGTGAAGAAATGCCTGAAG
Source organism: uncultured Bacteroidota bacterium (assembly GCA_937868565.1). Lineage (GTDB taxonomy): Bacteria > Bacteroidota > Bacteroidia > B-17B0 > Aurantibacillaceae > Aurantibacillus. Next base: position 4,016 of record CALMND010000200.1, read on the forward strand.
ACTTAAGAAAATCCATTCCAATCATAATTGATTTAATAAAGGGATTTAATATTCCTGTACTTGGAATTAGTGGGTTTGAGGCAGATGATTTAATTGGTACCCTCGCTATCAAAGCAGAAAAAGCGGGCTTCACCACATACATGATGACTCCCGATAAGGATTACGGTCAGTTGGTTGACGCAAATACTTTTATATATAAACCCGCTCGATTAGGCAATGGTGCCGAAATACTCGGCCCTGAAGAAATTTGTAAAAAATGGGAAATACGCTCTGTATCTGAACTTATTGATATTCTCGGATTAATGGGCGATAAAGTGGACAACATTCCGGGCATCCCAGGGGTTGGAGAAAAAACTGCTATTCAACTGATTAAAGATTTTGGAAGTATAGAAAATCTATTACAAAATACTGATAAGCTCAAGGGCAAACTGAAAGAAAAAGTGGAAACGCATAGGGATATGGCCATACAATCCAAGCGTTTGGCAACCATTATCCTTGACTGTCCGGTTGAGCTGGACGAAGCCCACTTAACCGTTAAAGAACCAAACAAGGAAGTGTTGCTGGAAATTTTTAGAGATTTAGAGTTCAGAGCCATTGCCCAAAAAGTTTTGGGAGAAGATATCGGCGGAAAAGAAAAAACCTCTCCAGAAAAATCAACAGGAAATCCATCTCAAGGAGATTTGTTCAGCCATTCGACTGATACTCTTTTTAATAACACCAGTGAGGAAACGGAGCTAGTTGTAACAAACTACAAAACAATTAATGACGTAGAACACCTTTACGAATTAGCGGACACTGATGAAAAAATACTTCAATTGATTTCTACACTCAATCAACATCAGGAATTTTGTTTTGACAGTGAAACAACCTCACTTAACACTCTTGACGCTGAAGTGGTAGGGTTTTCCTTTGCTGTTAAAACGCATCACGCCTGGTACGTTCCTGTTCCGGAAAATCAGAATGAGGCGAAAAGAATAATCAATCTGTTTGAGCCTTTATTTTCCGATAAGAACAAAATACTTATCGGGCAAAACATTAAATACGATTATCAGGTATTAAAAAATTATGGGATCGACATTAAAAATAAATTGTTTGATACCATGGTCGCACATTTCTTAATTATGCCCGACATGCGCCATAACATGGACGTGCTTTCGCAAACCTATTTAAATTACAATCCCGTAAGCATACAAACCTTAATAGGAAAAAAAGGGAAGGAACAAACAAGTATGCGCTCGGTAGAAATTGAAAAAATAAAAGATTACGCGGCAGAAGATGCCGATGTAACTCTGCAACTAAAAAATGCATTTGCTCCTAAACTTAAAATTAATGAAGTAGAGGAGCTCTTTGAAAAAGTGGAAGTTCCCCTCATTAGAGTATTAGCTAACATTGAACGCGAAGGGATTAATCTGGATGTGAATACGCTAAAAGAAATGTCCGCGCAATTACAAAACGACATTGTTACTGTTGAAAGCGAAATACAAGGTTCTGCGGGAACAAAATTTAATGTTTCTTCTCCAAAACAAGTAGGTGAAATTCTTTTTGAATACCTGAAGATTGTAGACAAACCTAAAAAAACAAAAACCGGGCAATATGCGACCGGCGAAGACATTTTAAGCAAACTGGAAAACGCTCACCCTATTGTTTCGAAAATTTTAGATTACCGCGAATTAGTAAAACTAAAAAATACTTATGTAGACACTTTACCGGAACTGGTGAACGAAAAAACTGGACGTATCCATACGTCATTTAATCAAGTGGTGGCTGTTACTGGGCGATTAAGCAGCGATAATCCTAATCTTCAAAATATTCCTATCAGAACAGAAAGAGGAAGACAAATAAGAAAAGCTTTCATCCCCCGAGACGAAAATCACATTTTACTAAGCGCCGATTATTCGCAAATCGAATTACGTATTGTTGCAAGTATTAGCGGCGATGAAAATATGTGTGAAGCGTTTCGTTTAGGAAAAGACATACATACCGCAACGGCAGCTAAAGTTTTCGGAGTTGCCGAAAACGCAGTAACCAAAGAAATGCGTTATAAAAGCAAGAGTGTAAACTTTGGTATCATATACGGTCAGGGTGCTTTTGGTTTGGCCGAAAACCTCAACATTCCACGAAAAGAGGCGCAGGATTTGATTAATAATTATTTTAAAGAATATAGCGATATAAAAAGCTATATGGACGACACCAAAGAATTTGCCCGCAAAAATGGTTATGTCAAAACGCTATTAGGACGTAAACGCTGGCTGCGTGATATCAACTCCAGCAACGCAACGGTAAGAAGCTATGCGGAAAGAAACGCTATAAACGCCCCAATACAAGGTAGTGCGGCCGACATGATAAAGGTGGCCATGATTAATATTTATAGCGAATTGCAAAAACAAAACTTTAAAACAAAAATGCTTTTACAGGTGCATGACGAATTAGTGTTTGACGTATATAAACCTGAATTGGAAACCGTAAAACCAATCATTGAGAAATTAATGCGCGAAGCTTTGCCATTAAATGTGCCTATTGAAGTGGGTATGGGCTCTGGCGAAAACTGGTTGGTAGCACATTAAAGTTAATCTTTCAGGCATCAAGAGTTTTTTCTTTTCTCAGGTTTCCTGCTTATATTTATATTAAGTATTTAATTCATGAAAAAATCTCTACCTCTGTTTTTTCTATTTTTGTCGATTCAGATGCTGTCTCAATCTGTTACCGACCCTGCCGTTCAACTCACTTGCAGCATACAGAATAATCCAGCACAAATTACTTTAAACTGGAACGGAAACATCACCACAAATTCATATCAAATATTTAGAAAACTTAAAACCTCTACTTCCTGGGGTGCCTTATTAGCAGTAGTCAGTGGTACAACCAACCAATATGTTGATAATACAGTTGCTGTAGGAACCAACTACGAATACCGGGTTATTCGCTTGGGCACAACCTATAACGGTTATGGATATATAAGCACTGGTATTAATGTCCCTGAAACTTCAAACAGAGGCAGATTAATACTAATTATTGACAGTACTTTTTCCAGCGCCCTAAACACTGAAATTATTCGTTTAATAGAAGATATGGAAGGTGATGGCTGGCAAATTATCCGTCACGATGTGAATAGAAATAGTTCCGTTACCCATGTTAAATCTATAATTATCAACGATTATAATGTGGATACCCTTCATGCAAACGCCATTTTTTTGTTGGGCCATATTCCTGTTCCTTATAGTGGAAATATTAATCCCGACGGTCACCCCGACCACATAGGCGCCTGGCCCGCTGACTGTTATTATGGAGATGTGGACGGTATTTGGACCGACTTTAGTATAAACTCAACAACTGTTTCTCCGGCACGCACGCAAAACGTTCCAGGTGACGGCAAATTCGACCAAAGCATTATTCCTTCTAATCTGGAATTACAAGTGGGTCGTGTTGACTTTAGCAACCTTCCTGCTTTTTCCTCAAGCGAACAACAGCTATTAAAAAACTATTTGGACAAAGATCATAACTACCGAAAAAAAGTATTTTCAGCGAATAAGAGGGCGGTCATCAGCGACAATTTTGGGTATTTTGGTGGAGAAGCATTTGCCGCAAGTGGCTACAAAAATTTTGGACCCTTAGTTGGTGTTTCTAATGTGACCGCAACGGCTGCGGGTTATTTTTCCACGATGACGGGAAACAGTTATTTGTGGTCCTATGCCTGTGGAGGCGGTTCCTATGTTAGCGCAGGAGGAATTGGAAATACCAACAATTTTTCAAGCTCCAATCTTCAGGGCGTTTTTACCATGATGTTTGGTTCCTATTTTGGTGATTGGGATTCGCAAAATAATTTTTTACGGGCTCCTCTGGCACAGGGAACTATTTTGACCAATGTTTGGTCCGGGCGACCTCACTTCCAATTTCATCACATGGCGCTAGGTGAAAACATAGGTTATAGTTTAATACAAACACAAAACAACCCAGGTAATTTATATTTCTCGAGTACCGTAGGAATAACCGGCCGCTGGATTCACAATGCATTGATGGGAGACCCCACTCTGCGCAACGATGTTGTCTCGCCAGTCTCCAATGTAATTGCTACTCGTATTGGGTATAATTGTCACATTAGCTGGAGCGCTTCTACCGAAACAAATAGTGTTGGTTACAATATTTACATGAAAAACGACAGCAATACTATTTTTACCAAAATAAATGCTACACCAATTGCCGGAACGTCTTATACCGACAATTGTTTACTTTATAAAGGAGTCTATAAATATATGGTTCGCACAGTGAAATTAGAAGCCGGACCAAGCGGCTCCTATTATAACATGAGTGAAGGAATTGCAGATACAGCATACAACGCGAATAATCTTGCCTCTATTGCTTCGTTTACCTATTCCCTTTTGGGTAATACAGTTAAACTAATAAATACCTCAACCGTCTCCGCAAATTATTTCTGGGATTTCGGCAACGGCCTAACAAGTTCAGCAGCTAACCCCACTGTGAATTACACCTCTAACGGTTTTTATGTCATTAAACTTATAGCAAATAACTCATGTTATTCAGATACTAGTTATTTAAATATTATAGTAGCGGAAGTTGGATTGTTAAAAACTAATTACGCACAGTCGATTAACCTTAACCCAAATCCAAACTACGGAAAAATTACAATACAAAGCTCCCTCTCGGGCATTGGCTCCTGCTCTATATACGATAAGCTTGGAAAGCAAATTCTATATTTTGAAAAAACTCCTATTAATTCAGAAATTGACCTGAGCACATTAAGCAAAGGTATTTATCTGCTTCAAATAAAAACAGAAAAAGAGATAATTTTCAAGAAAATGGTCGTGGAATAAATACTCCTGTGTTCCTCTTTTATTTTACGACTTCAATCATTAATAAACAATTTAATTCCAATTATGAGTAATAACTTCAATCCGCTTTTGTCTTATAGTAAGAGGCTACAAAGCATATTAGTTAAAGCCTCCCGTCAGAAAAGCCCTGCGCTGTTCCTCTATCGGACCGACGCGCGTACCCTTATATTTATGCTGGAGGCTCTTACCCGATTATTTGATAAGAGTTTTGAAGAGAAGATATTTAAAAAATGGAATAAGCGATTCAAAAAACTCGAAGATGTTTTAGGTCAAATTGATTATTTCGTTGCTTTTGAAAAGGAGTTTTCTTCCAATAAAAAAATATCCAAAAAAATTATTCGACCGCTTAATTCTGAAGTAAAAACATTAACCAAAAAATTCAATAGCTATTTGTTAAACAAAAAATGGTTAGTTGACCGACTTTTGAGTTTTGATAAGAAAATGCTGGAATATCCACTGTATTATGACCACAAATTCGCAACACAAATTAAAAAAAACCTGGAAGGAGAAATAAATAAAATTCTTTCCTTTTGCGAAAAAGCGGGCTTTTCTTTTACTAATTTGGAAGACGACGTACACGAGCTTCGTCGCGCTCTGCGTTGGATTAGCATCTACGCAACGGCATTAAACGGGCTGATACAATTAAAAAAATCTACTAAAAAACCAAAGTACAACATCAATTATCTTACCAAAGATATTCTTAATTCTCCCTTCAATAAATTAGCCGCCAAACCAAAAGGCTGTTCCATTCTCGAATTTGATTCCAATTCCTTTTACGCTTTGAGTTTTTTAATAAAGGAACTGGGACGCTTAAAGGATAAGGGTTTAAGAACACATGCTTTATCACAGGCAATCGTTACTTCAGAAAAATTATCTCCTCTTCAGGCAAAGACAAAGGCATTAAAAATACTTGGTCTGGAAAAAAATTCTGAAACAGAAATTTTAAAAGCAGCCTCTGATTTAATGTATACGGCTTTAATAAAAGATAGGGTCTTGCAG
>CALMND010000201.1 GCA_937868565.1 uncultured Bacteroidota bacterium
CATTCAAAAAGGCTGAGGGAATGGCCAAAATCAGGAAGTTTGAATTTGCAATACAGTCTTTTAAAGAGGTATAAAAATTTATTTTTGACGTATCAAATTCTACGGAACTTAAATAGCGAGAATTATTCTTGTAGGTATTAAAGTACGTGATGTCTTCCTGTCTGCGAATAAACCAATTAATGTGAGTGGTGTTGTTTAAGAACAGCTTAGCCAACGCTGTGGCCCAGCTTCCACTACCTATGATGGCTACGCGTGTTGACATGATTCTTTAATCTGTGAATTTAAGCAAAAATAATATCATCATCATTCAAATTCCCGAGGCCCGCAAAACGATTATAAACGCGGACTAGAGTAATTACATCCTTTTTGCAGTACTTTTCTATTTTAGGCAAATTGTTTTCTTCATAAAATGTTTTACCGACCATACTTCCGTCCATATCGTCTTTTGGAGAAGGGATGCCAAAAACATGAGCTAACAGGTTTAAAGAACTGAAATTTTTAACATCACCGAACTTCCATAAATCCATGGTGTCTAGGTGTTTTACTTCCCAGGGCTTTTTGCCTTGTATTTGTAATAATTTTGGAAGTGGTAAATTGTTTATTAGAAAGCGTCGACACAAAAAAGGAAAGTCAAACTCCTTGCCGTTATGAGCGCACAGTAGATTAGAATCGCCATTAAAATGTTGTTTCAATAAATCTGCAAAACGATTTAGAATTTCTACTTCATTTGAAGAAGCGATGGTTGTTACTCTGAATTTTTTTTGGTTGTAATAACCTAGGCCAATACAAACTACTTTAGCAAACTCAGCATATATACCTGCCTTAGCGTATTGCTGTGACGCAGCTATATCTTTACTGTTTTGCCACTTTTTATCCCACAATTCTCTGGTAGTTTCATTCAGGTTTTCGTATTTATACTCTAGAGGAACTGTTTCAATATCCAGAAAGAGTATTTTTTCTAGCTCAATCTTTGTCATGGTATTTATTTATTTTGGTTGTAATCCTTTGGAGTTATCTTAAAACGATACACTTCTTTATTTTTTTTATCAGAATAACAATATTCAATAGACCCTCCGCTATTGCGGAGACTTTTCATCTCATCACTTACTCTGATATAGCTCAAAAGACCAGGCCACATTGCGTTGTAAAACTTAAGTGTGTCCATATTTTCAGCGAGCAAATTCACTAGAGTATATTTGTAAACAATAGTGTTTGGTTCTTTCAACTCTACTTTATCTATTCTTGTTTCTGAGTCAAGCATTTGGGGACATTTTTTATTCATAGCTGCAATCTGCGCTTCCAAACTTTTCTCCTCTTCCGGCAGTGTTACACACGAAATGAGATTTAAAGACAGTAATAGTATTGCTACCTTTTTTAACATAAATCATCTACTTTGAACGACTATAAATTTTAGACAAGGTTTCCTTGGTTTCGGTAATTTTCTTAATAGAATTTTCTATGTCACTTGTGTTTTTGTTTTCCTTTTTTGCGTTCTCCAACTCAGTTTTGGCTTGCGTTTCTTTAACTTCCCATGCAGATAAAATATCTTTTATGCCTTTTAGGCTTGCGTATTTTACAAATCTGCCTGCACCTTTACTTAAAGATTCTAAATCGTTTGCGGCGAGCAACGCATTCTCAGATTTGGAAGAACGTTTTACTAATTTCACATAAGATGCGCAAAAACCCACCAGTTCAAAACCAGCAAAGTGCTTTAGAGACTGATGAAAAAATGATATTTGCTCGTCAGCCCCATGATTCGCGTATAAATTTGCTATTGGGTATAAAATATCTTTTCCCTCTTCATTTTCAAGAGCTTTCGCTTTCTCCATAGCCAGTTTCGGGTTATTTTGAGATAAGGCATTCATTGCTTCACCACATATTGCGTAAGACATTTCATTGAGTGCCATTTCGTTTAATTGTTGAACGTCTAAATTATTTCCGTATTTTTTATTCAGTACTTCCAATGCTTTGGCTCTTACGAGCGTTTTGGTATCCTTAGCATAAATAGTTGAAAGCGTCGTTTTGATAACCGGTTCGATGGGTTCGATTGTCCTTTCTAAGCGACCAATGGCGAAACTTCGAAGCGCATAAAATTTATCATTCGCGGCGGCAGTTAAAAAAACTTTAGACACGGCATCTTCTTCTATTTTTGGATCCAGGTATTTTAATGCTTCATAACGGTCTTGGTACAAAGGCGCATTCGCATATTGAAAAATATACTCGTCTGTGCTTTTTTCATACTCTATATCACAAAGCAATTGTCTTTCTGCGTCAAAATTCACCAACTGTGGATTCAAGCCGGATTTAATAAAGAATGTTTGTTTTTGTTCTGTTACAGTTATATGAGTCCTTTCTACAAGGCCATTCACGTATAAATCAACTTCAATTGGCAGAGTATACAAAGGATTTTTCGTGAAATCCTGATTTTGTTCAACGGTAAGCTCTACACCACCCGCTTGCGCATTGTACTTTTTAGTAACTCTAAGTTTTGGTCTTCCTTTATTTAAAAACCATTGGTCAAAAAACCAATTCAAGTCCGTTCCAGTAATTTCTTCAAATGCAAGGCGAAGGTTGTGTATTTCACCACTTTTATACTTATTGGTTTCCAAATAATTCTTAAGCGATGCGAAAAAAGCCTTGTCTCCAACAGCTTTACGCAGCATGTGAAGTATCTGACCGCCCTTATTGTAGCTAATGCCGTCAAACATATCTTCCTTGTCATTGTAATTATAGCGGATAAGGTTGGCTTCCTTTTGTGAACCTATATAACCCTGCCTGCTCTGCCAATGATGGTAATCAGCCGCATCTCGTCCAAACTTATATTCTTCCCAAAGGTATTCTCCGTAAGTAGCAAAACTTTCGTTTAATGACAGATTGCTCCAACTTTCACAGCTCACCAAATCT
>CALMND010000202.1 GCA_937868565.1 uncultured Bacteroidota bacterium
TTTTGGTATTGATAGTCAAAAGATGAAGTTCAACGCCATTTTCTATCAAGCCCTTTGAACCTCGCTATCAGGTTTAAAGTGCTTTTTGGTATTGATAGTCAAAAGATGAAGTTCAACGCCATTTTCTATCAAGCCCTTAGCCATGTTGTAGATGGCAATACTGCTACCGTCGTTAGCAGGAAATGGAGCCTTATTACTGATTTGAAGTATCTTAAACAATTTCTTTCGCTTTAAAAATTTTCCCTATCCATCGGTAATACGTGCTAAGGTCAAAAATAACGGAATCTTTTGCCGCCTTAACCGTTAAAAAAATACTAATAGGTAAAAAAATTATGAGCGGCATCCACAGAGCAATAAAGGGCGGCAGCGCTCCTTCTAAAGCAAGTTGCATGTACATTTCGGTAAGAATGTAATACGCAAGAAAAAATACAACTGAAACAATTACTGGCATGCCCAAGCCGCCCTTCCTGATAATTGCTCCCAAAGGAGCTCCTACAAAAAACAAAACAATACAGGCAAAACAAATCACAATTTTTTTGTGCCATTCCATCAGAAAACGTATTAAACTATCTTTCTCCCCGTCAATATTCAATTCCAATGCCTCGATGTTGCCAGCAGCACTTCGTGCAATATTTAACGCGTTAGTTGTAGCCTGTTTAAATTGGTCCGGGGTTAAACTGCCGTAAAATGCTTCTACCCCAACTGTTGCTATATTTCTTTTTGCTTTCAAAAAGGTTTCTGTTCTTGAATAAAAATTGTTGATAGATTGTGAAGTCAAATTTTCCAATCTCCTTTGCAGAACTCTTTTGGTAGAATCGACTACAGAATCTAATTGCCAGACATTCAACATTTCCTCGTTGCCTTTAAAAAGTTCCTCATTCGTGCGTTTTAATTTAAAATCCTGAAGAGGAATATTTACTTGCAGTTGTTTGTAGTTAAGCTGGGAAAGAGATTTTTTGACTGTGGAAAAGCTACTACCATTGTCCACTTCCTCATATCGGTTTCCATCTCGCAATATAATTACTAGTTCGGAGGTATCAGCCGTTGTGGTTATTTTGCCAGTTTTGGCATACATTTGAATAACGTTACCCAAATGGGCGCTGTGGTCGTAAATATAGATATCCTTTAACGTATCTTTATTCTCCGATTTCTTACCAACTCTCAAACTATAGTTCTCGATTCCATTGTAAAAAATACCCTCTCTTATATTAACCGTTGGTTTTTTTTGTCGGATATCGTAGAGCAAAGAAGTAAATTTTAGGTGAACGACGGGGAGTATGAAATTATTAAATAAAAAAGTAAGACCAGCCAACATCAGTATGACAACTAACATGGGCTTCATGATTCTTAGCAATGATAAACCTGAAGATTTCATCGCTGCAAGCTCATAGTTCTCGGCTAAATTTCCGAAACTCATAATAGAAGCTAGTAAAACTGCTAAGGGGATACACTGTGGTATGATAGCTATCCAAGCATAAGCGAAGAGTTTTAGCAAGTCCGTTGTTTTTAGTCCTTTTCCAATAAAATCGTCGAGATACGTAATTACAATTTCCACTAAAAAAAACAAGAAAACAGAGACAAAAAGTGTAATAATAAACGGTGGCAAAAAAGTTTTGATGGTCAGGCTATGTAAACGTTTTAGCAGCACTTTGAATTCATAAAAATACAGTTATTTGCTTACTTTTAATTCATTAATTAACTAAACTTTGTTATTTTTGTTGGGCTATGATTAATGGAAAAAAAATAATTGCGGTTCTTCCGGCATACAATGCTGCTCTTACTCTTAAAAAAACATATGATGAAATTCCATTCGATATTGTAGACGACGTCGTATTAGTAGACGACCACAGCAAAGACAATACAGCGGAAGTGGCTCGCGAGATTGGCATTAAACATGTGATTCGCCACGAAATCAACAAAGGTTACGGCGGCAATCAAAAAACATGCTACGATACTGCAATGAAGTTAAATGCAGATATTGTTATTATGTTACACCCTGATTACCAGTACACACCAAAACTGATTCAGAGCCTAAGCTACTTAATTGCTAATGACTTGTACCCGGTTGCATTTGGCTCTCGTATTCTTGGAAAAGGAGCACTTAAAGGGGGCATGCCCCTTTATAAATATATATTCAATAGATTCCTTACGTTTACACAAAACGTACTCGTAAACCAAAAGCTCTCGGAATATCACACCGGATACCGAGCTTTTTCCAAAGAGGTCATTCAGAAGATAAACTATCACGCTAATTCAAATGATTTTGTGTTCGACAATCAAATGATTTCTCAAATATTTTATGCTGGTTTTGATATTGCTGAAGTCACCTGCCCTACGAAGTATTTTCCGGAGGCGAGTTCGATTAACTTTAGAAGGAGTATGAAATATGGTATAGGAGTGCTGGGCGTATCTTTTACTCACTTCTTTAATAAAATGGGCTTAATGAAATCTGAAATCTACAAAACAAACTAAAAATGGCTGTTTATCGCTTTAAAATTTGTTTAGAGGACCATGAAGATGTGTTCAGGGACATTGATATAAAAGCCTCTCAGACCTTCAATGACCTGCATGACTTAATTCAAACCGCGTATAAATTTGATGGCAAACATTCGGCCTCATTTTTTGTTAGTGATGATTATTGGCGAAAGGGCCAAGAAATAACACTTCGTGAAGAAGATCTTCCGCTAGATGAAGAAGAAATTCGCAAAAAAGTAGACCCGAAAAAATTAATGTCCGAAACTAAAATCGTAAAGTACATTGAACAACCCCATCAGCGCTTTGTATATGTCTTTGACCCCATTGTGCAGTGGACATTTTTAATTGAAATGATGAAAATTGCTGAGGAGAATTCGAAGTTGAAATACCCTTCTGTCGTTAAGTCTATAGGTGTAGCCCCTAAGCAATACAAAACCGTTCCTGTTATTAAAGAAGAAACTAACTCTGAATCTTTATTGATGACTGCGCTTGCGGGTGAAACGGATGTAGAAGATGAAGAAATATACAAAACGATTGAACCCGCAATTGAAGCGATTGAAGAAGACGACATAAATAGCTTGGAAGGTGAAGAAGGTGAGGAAGATGATTTGGCGGAAAGTGAAGACGGGCATGAAGAAGATTCTTTTACTTCTGAACATGAGGAAGAAGAACATTAACCTAGCTACTTAATTCCGATAAAGCTTTCAATTCCTTGTAAAAAGTTGTATAATTTATACGCGCATCCACTTTTTCTTCAAAAGTCTTACGTGCTAATTTCCTACACCCAGTGTGTTCTTCGTCAGGTCTATTTATAAAATTTTCAAGCATGTGAGCTAATTCTGACACATCAAAATCTCGTTCTATGAGTCGACCATTTTCATTGCTTACTAACTCAGAAACACCACCTACTTTTGTTGCAAAAACCGGAATCCCAAATGACAAGGCTTCCATAATTGAAACAGGTAAGCCCTCGGAAAAACTTAAGTTAATAAATAAATCGACAGGCTTTGTTTTGTAAAATTCAATTAATTCTTTATTAGTAACATGTCCATGCAAAATAATTTGAAGATCCGGCCTTCTAGTTTTTACGAGTTGTCTTAATTCATCAAATAAAGGACCTCCGCCAAAATGATGCCACACTATTTTGGATTCCACTTTTTGCAATGCATCAAAAATTAAATTTACTCTTTTAACGGAAATCACATAGGAAGTGCTAACAACTACAAAAGAGCTTGTGGCGTGTCGTTCATTAATTCCATTGTCGAAAACACCTAAATACGACGTTTTTAATTTTTTAGTAATCAAAGGGTATTTAAATGCTAAATAATCTTTGCCATTATCCGAAATAGTTACCAAAAGATTTGATAGAGAAAATATTTTATGCCGGAGAGGAGCATAATTAGCCTTAATGTTTTCATACAGGTCCGTACGATGTAGCCGCAGAACAATTTTATACTCCACTCCTTTTAAATGGCCAACCAAATAGGGTATGGTCCATGTTAAATTATCGCCCCAATAAAAATACAAAACTGGCTTTTTGGTTTTTTTTATAGTTGTTACCATTTCTTTATAAGCCGATGAAGATAAGGCAGCTCTTGTTATTAATAAGCTAACAAAAAACCAATACGCCTTTTTTGGTTGAAGAAATAACTTTTCCCTAAAAAACTCTAAACCATGATGACTAAAGCTAGCCAAATTGAAAATACCCCGAAACAAGAGACTCCACCTCTTTTGCGAATTTTCCAACACTGACGAACATAGGTTTACTTCAGTCAAAATCTCTTTGCCTAGGTCTTTTTTATTGCCATACAGTGAAAGGATTGAAATGGAATGACAATTTAATTTAGCAAACTCAAATTCGTTCACAAGAAAAGGTTCGGATTTCTTAAACGGAAAAAAATTTGTAAAAAGGAAAAGATTCATTAATATAACTTACTTCTTAGATTCTCGAGTCCTAATACCAGTTTGTTCTTTACTTTGTAATTTTCAAAAGTCATATTCTTTTTTAAAATTATAGAGGAATAGTCAATTTGAGTGTATTGAAGACAATATGAATTCATAGAGTAAAGCTTAAATCCGTGAGGATATGAGTTATTTAGCAAATCCTGCATACTTAATGACTGGTCTATTATTTGCAAGCGTTCGGGATGGTCTTTTCGCGCCCAGTTCAAATAATTTGGCTCAGGAATATTTATTAAAACAACTGCATTTTCATTT
>CALMND010000203.1 GCA_937868565.1 uncultured Bacteroidota bacterium
AAGATACAGTTAATTCGGACTTAAGTGATTTTTTTACTCCACTTAGCAATGAGCAGGTAGATAATAATAAAACAGCCATTCTTTCGGTATTTTCTTCAGACAAGGCAAGAGATAATCTGAATATTGTTTATCAAAATTAACTTATATTATGAATGAAACAATAGAACTTAAAAGTCAAACCTGTACTAAATGCGTTTTAGACACCACTACAAAGTACATTACTTTTGACCTAAATGGCGTTTGTAACTTTTGTCATGACTATAATGAAGCTGCTAAAACGAATGTAGATAGGCCGAAAGAGGTAAGGCAAAAAGAATTGGAATCAAGACTTAAGAGAGTAAAATTAAAAGGTGTTGGAAAAAAATACGATTGCGTAATTGGCATGAGTGGAGGGCTTGATAGTTCATACATTGCAGTTCTTGTAAAAGAGTATGGATTAAGACCTTTGGTTGTACATTTTGATAATGGTTGGAATACCGAATTAGCTGTTAGTAATATTACCAATATAGTTGATCGTTTGGGATTTGATCTTTATACGTATGTAATCGATTGGGAAGAATTTAAAGATTTGCAATTGTCTTATTTTAAGGCTTCTGTATTGGACCTAGAAGTTCCCACAGATCAATTGATATTTGCTATTTTATATAAATTGGCAAAGGAAAATAATGTTAAGTACATTTTGGACGGATATAATTTTAGAACCGAATTCGGAATGCCGAAAGACTGGAGTGCGGAAGAAAAATTTGACTTGACTAATCTCAGAAATATTCATAACAAGTATGGGAAAATAAAATTACGTAAGTTCCCAACTATCAGCGAAACAGATCTTTATTATTATCAGCATCTATATGATATACAGACATTAAGCTTAATCAATTATGTAGATTACGACTGGTTAAATGTAAAACAATTATTAAAAGAAAGGTTTGACTACAAACCGTATCAATATAAACATTACGAATCTATTTTTACCAGGTTTTATCAAGGTTATATTCTCCCGAAAAAATTTAACATCGATAAACGCAAAGCCCATCTATCCACTTTAATTCGTTCGGGATTTATTACCCGCAATGCAGCGGTTGAAGAATTAAAATTGCCAACATACCCACTGGTTGATCAGGAAGAAGATAAAAAATATGTAGCGAAAAAATGGGATCTTACGGCTGCCGAATTTGACGAGTACATGAATCAGCCAAATGTATCGCATGATGTATTTGGATATGACAGAATAAGCAGTGTTTCAAAGATTATTGTTCGTTTGTATTACATATATTTATATAAAATAGCCTATCCATTAGGACTAAAGAAGAAGATTAAGATTGACTAAACGCGTACTTATAATTTGTTATTCTCATCACTATAAGGAACCGCGATTGTTAATGCAATGTGCAGCTCTAAAATCTGAGTTTGCTGTTACAACGGCCGGTTTATCTCCTATTAGTGACTCTAAAATAGAATTTATTAAATTAAATGGGCATATAAAAAAAGCACCTTTTTCATTTCATCAAAAATATCATTCATTAATTAGGTTCCCCTTTTCGTTAATAAATAAATTCTACATGAATATGTTTGGAAGTAACGCTTCATATTCTCTGGAAGACTTTGAAATTTTAAACAAAAAGGAATTTGATCTTATCATCTGTCATCATCCTGATTCACTGGAAATAGCTGAAAAATTAAAGCGAAAAAATAAATGCAAAATCATCTTCAATGCGCATGAAATTTACCCTTACGAATTCGAATTTGATAAAGAATGGATGAATCGGAATTTTAAAAGATTGGACCATATTCTCACAAAGTACCTTCCTAATTTTGATGCTGTTTTTTCTGTTAATAAAGAAATAAGTGATTTTTATAGCTCCCGCTATAAATGCAAAACCGTTACAGTACATAACTCTAAGGCATATAAAAATTTGCAACCAAGCCAATCTAAAACTCCAATTCGCATCATTCATCATGGTGGTGCAATGCCTCAGCGCAAACTTGAGCTTATGGCAGACGCTGTTTTGGCTTGTAATGGAAAATATGAACTTACATTCATGCTAATGAGTACAAACAACGACTATTTGAAAACACTTAAACATAAATATGAACCTCTTGGTATTATTTTTGTTGAGCCGGTAGAATACAGTCAGATTATTGAAGCCATTAATCAATATGATGTTGGATTATATATTCTTCCCAACGATACAATTAACCACGAACTAGCGCTCCCAAATAAAGTATTTGAATTCATTCAGGCAAAACTGGCCTTGGTTACAAGTCCAAACGCGGCCATTAAAAATCTAATTTTAAAGTACCATCTAGGAATAGTCTCAAAAGAGTTTACAGCCGAAAGTATGGCAGAGACTTTGAACAACCTTACAGTTAATGATATTGAACGTTTTAAAAGCAAAGCAAAGGAATTTTCAAAAGAATTATCTTCAGAAAAGGATGAAGAAAGAATACTAAATACAGTAAAAAACCTAATACTAAATTAAAATGTGTGGCATTGCGGGTATACTTAATCTTAATGCAACTTTAGAGTACGACGTGATTAAACGTTTTACAGATTCCATGAAGCACCGTGGACCAGACGGAGGTGACTACATACTTTTAAACCAAAATAAACTGGCTTTCGGTCATCGCCGACTTTCTATACTTGATTTGACTGACGCCGGCAAACAACCAATGCAATGGAGTAACCGTTACACGATTACTTACAACGGAGAGATTTATAATTTTATTGAACTCAGAAAAGAACTTGAAATTGAAGGTATTAAATTTTATACACAAACAGATACAGAAGTAATTCTTGCGGCATACCATCAATGGGGCTTTAATTGTTTCAATAAATTTAATGGCATGTGGGCACTTGCGCTTTATGATGCCAAAACTAACAATTTACTATTATGTCGAGACAGGTTTGGCGTTAAACCGCTATACTACCTTTATCAACAAGGTAAGCAACTGGCTTTCGCTTCCGAAACTCTGGCATTTAAGTACCTTGAAAATTTTAGATTGACGCATGATGTTAATCATATTTCTGCATCCCTCAATAATCCTGTTAATATTGAAGGAACTGGTTATACAATTTGGGAAGGAGTAAAACAATTATTACCAGGGCATTATATTCAGTTAAACCTAAATGCCGTTAAGGTTGAACAAAAACGTTGGTTCGAAATTCCGAAAATACAATTAAGCATAACCTATGCTGAAGCGCAAGAAGAGTTTTTTAGCCTTTTAAGTAATGCCGTTAAACTACGTTTGCGTAGCGATGTTCCTGTTGCAACTGCGCTTAGCGGCGGGCTTGATAGTAGCAGCGTTTATGCCATGTTGTACCATCTTAAAAAGCTAAACTTAAGTTCAGAACGCGTTGACTTCAATAAAATTAAAGGTTTTGTTGCTACTTTCGATGGCACAATTCAAGATGAAACCGAATACGCTAAAGCTGTTGTTGAGCATTGTAAAGGAGAAGCTGAATTTTTGAAAACAGATTTTACGTCCATTATCTCAACTATAGAATCTTCAACCCGTTTGTTTAATGATATTACAGCCACGCCGATTAGTGTGTTAGGAGATGTTTACAAAAGTATGCGGCAACACAACTATTTGGTAAGTCTTGATGGGCACGGAGTGGATGAAATGCTATATGGCTATCGTTCGCTGGTTGGTATGGCAATAACCGAATCAATAGTTGCAATGGATAAAGATCAGGAAAAAGATCTTACCAACACTTTTGTATCTATGTTTCATGCAAATTTGCAGATAGAAGAGAGCAATAGAATCGCAATAAAATCACAAAATTTCAAAACACTTTTAGCAATCAATTCTCCTTTCGGAAAAGTAAAATATAAATTAAAACAAAAAATAAAAAGCGCTATTGGCTCAAAACCACATTATTATTCGCCAGTAAAGTTTTTGTCAAATCAAGGCGTTAGCCTTAACGAACTTAAAAATTCAAAAGACTTAAGTAATAAACCTATCGATTTATCTTATTATAATACGGCAGAACGCGAACTGGTAATAGATTTTTACTACAGAAACATACCTTATAATATGCGCGACTTTGACAGAGCTGCAATGCAACATGGTGTAGAAATTCGTATGCCGTTTATGGATTACAACCTTGTTAACTTTGTATTTAGTTTGCCAATGCATTACAAAGTGGGTCATGGATTTACAAAACGCGTCATGCGTGATGCGATGAAAAATCTATTGCCTGAAAAAGTTCGTCTACGCAAATTAAAAATTGGTATGGGTGCGCCAATACACGATTGGTTTAATCAACAACTTAGTCAATACCTGCTGGATACAGTCCACTCTCAAAAATTTTTACAAAACAATTTATGGGAAGGTGCAAAATTGCGAGATATGGTCGAAAAAAGATGTTTCGCTAAAAGTTGGGAACTGCATGAAGCTCAACAATTCTGGAATATACTCAACGCCCATATTATTTTAACATGACCCTAACTACCAACTATACAATTTGTACACGTTGTGTTTATGATTCAAACATTGAGGAGATTACCTTTAATGAAAAAGGTCTATGTAGTTACTGTTGTAAATACGATCGATTAGCTGCAAAACATATTAATATACCTAGGGAAGAAAAACGAGCACAACTTAACACAATCGTGTCGAAAATTAAACGCCTAGGCCGGAATAGAAAGTACGATTGTATTTTAGGCTTAAGCGGAGGTGTAGATAGTTCCTATTTGGCCTGGCTTGCAAAAGATTTGGGTTTAAGACCTTTGGTTGTACATTTTGATAATGGATGGAATAGTGAACTTGCCGTAAAAAATATTGAGAATATTGTTGTAAAACTAAATTACGATTTGGATACCTATGTTTTTAATTGGGAGGAATTTAAAGATTTGCAAAGAGCCTACTTTAAAGCTGGTGTTGTTGATATAGAAGTGCCTACCGACTATTTAATTTTCGCTATACTTAATAAAATTGCAGCAAAAAAGGGAATAAAATATATTTTAAGCGGTTACAACTATGCTACTGAATATGGTATGCCTAAAGGTTGGAACATTGCCAACAAATTTGATAACCAAAACCTAAAAGATATTCATAGACGGTTTGGTAAATTAAAATTTAAAGATTTTCCGACGTTTGGTAGGTATCAAATATTTTACTACGAAAATGTACTTGGAATAGAAACAGCCCCATTACTTAACTATATAGATTATGTAAAAAAAGATGTAAAAGCGTTTATTTCAAAAGAACTTGCATGGAAAGATTATGGCGGGAAACATTATGAAAGCATTTTCACAAGATTTTATCAAGGCTATGTTTTACCAAAAAAATTTGGAATTGATAAACGACGAGCACATTGGAGCGCACTCATTTGCAGCGGACAGGCTACAAAGCAAGAAGCGCTTGAAGATTTAAAAAACGAACCTTATCCGGTTGAAGTGCAAAACGAGGACATTGTTTATGTTACAAAAAAATTAGATTTTACCTTGCAAGAATTTGAAGACATAATCAACGCTAAACCTATCCCTCATGAATATTATAAAATGGAAAGCGAAAAAGACTTAAGCTGGCGAATATTTAATTTAATACTGGCACTTCCGGTTCGTGTAAGAGCCAAATTTAGGCATATTGGTGCTTTGGGAAGATGGAAATAAATGTCGGTAAAAAAAAACATACTCATTCTTTCCTTTTTTTTTCCTCCTTGTAATAAAGTTGGAGGTAGGCGCTGGGCTAAATTTGCGAAGTATTTACATCGTTTAAATTATGGGGTATATGTTATTGCAATCGATTATCCCTATTATAAAAATTGCCCTTGGGAAAAGGATGTCTTGGTGTATAAAGAGAATATTTATCGCATTCCTTATATCGAACACCGTCCATTTTATCTCGTAAACAAATCACCCGAAAATCTTATTGATAAAGTTAGATATCGTTTAAGTTGGTATAAAGAAAAAATTGTACCTACTCAATATAGCGAAGACCCTATCGATATTTCGGAAAAATACAATGACAATCTTTTGCAGATATCTAAACGTATAATTCTAGAAAAAAAAATTGATACGGTAATTGTCACCGGTGGTCCTTTCAGATGGTGTTATGAGTCACTAAAAATAAAGCAGTCCTTTCCTGATTTAAATTTTGTATTAGACCTAAGAGATTTTTGGACAGGTGGCTACAGCTATGAAAGAATGGATGAATCAACTAAAATGCGTGAAAATTTCCGCGAAAAAGAATGTATTAAAGCAGCTAACATCATAACTACACCTGCTGAAAGAATTGCAATTCATCTTCGTAACAAGTATCCTCAATTTTCAAACAGGATTATACACATTCCACATGCTTACGATGCCGAAGAATTAAATGCGTTGATGAACTACAAAATGCAAGAAAAAACAATCACTTTCGCTTACGGTGGAGTTTTTTATTCTCATATGGAAGAAGCTATTGGTAAACTAATACTACTATTACAAAAAATTAAAAGCAAAGGAATTAGCGTTAAATTTGATGTGTATACTTTTGACAATGCATACGAACATTTATTTAAATCTGCAGGCTTAGAAAAAGAGATACATTATCATAAAACACTCCCTCCATCCGAATTGTTTGCCATATTATCTCGTACTGATTATTTGCTTCAATTGCGGGCTGGTGAAGCTCAGGAGCAACACTTCAAAAGCACAAAGTTTTATGAACTAATTGCACTTCGTAGACCAATCATTTACTTTGGCCCTACAAGCGATATAGAAGATTTTCTTTTAGAGAACCATTTGGGGTTTTCGGGAAATGCGCCCACAGAAACGCTTATTAAGCAGATTATTAATAATAAAGAAGAACAAAAAATACCGGATAAAAATTTTGACATCTCAACCTTTGAATATTTGAAAGTTACTTATGAACTAGAAAAGTACTTATAATAACGTTACACTAAACTTATGGACGAAATAAGAATAAACAACACAAAAAACGACCTTATAGGGCTAAACGGCTCTCTTTACTGCGATTTAGGGCCTGGCACAGGAACTTTAAGTATAAAACTAACCGAAGGCAACAAAAAAGTTATAGCTGTAGAAGCCCCATGGGCACTTGAAGAAAATAAAGTTTGGGCGGATAAGAATGGTATTAGAATGTACTATATCGAATTTTTTACAGGAGATTTTTCTCAAATCCAGGAAAATGTAGATTGTTTTATTCTCGCACATTCTATAGCACATTTTCGCTATTCACCCTACCTCTTGTTTCAAAAAATTTACAACAAACTTCCTATTGGCGGCAGGTTTTATCTTTCAACAGTTAACGCCACTTCTTTTGAAAGAGTGTTGAGCTTTATGAAAGGGCAACCTATAGTTGAAAAGGTTACAAAAGACTTAGATAAAGGATTTATTGAAGTTGCAAAAGATTTTAATAAAACTGGCTTGAGGCAAATATGGGATGATTGGATGCATGTGAAAGAATATACTAAAAAAGAGATTGAAGATCTTTTTATTAATTCAGGTTTTAAAATTGAGAAATCGTATTACCGCACTAATTTTAAACATTGGAAGAAGAATATTTTTATTAAAATGTTTCCTTATCTGGCAGAGGAAATAATTGTAATTGGGCGTAAATAATTATTCATGACAAATACTTCTGGCAAAAAATTATTTCTATTTACCGTCGGTTTTCCTTTTGGCAATTATGAAACAAGTTTTCTTACACAAGAAATTCCTATTCTGGCTCGTTATTTCGACAAAGTATATTTAATTCCATCGCAAGCAACGACAAGTAAGCCATTATTAACTTTGCCTGAAAATGTTGAAACTTTGATATTCGATTTTTCGAGCAAACTTAAACAAAAGAGAATAAAAAATTACTATGACGCTTTGATTATTGTAGCACGCGAAATTTTTACCTCGGGTAATTTCAAATCAATAAAAAACATTAGATATCATTTAAGTGAAACAGTTAATTTCTCGGTTTTGGCCAATGAGCTAAACACCTTTCTTCAAACTAAATTAGATTCAAAGAAGGATGTGTGTTATTCCTATTGGCTAGACGAATGGGCAAGTATCTTATCAATTGTGAAAGAAAATTATATAAACGATATTAAAATAGTAAGCCGAGCTCATGGCTTTGATCTTTACGACTATAGACATAGCAAAGGGTATATTTTTCCCAGACATCTTCAGCTAAAAAATGTAGAGAAAGTCATAGCTGTTTCTGCAAATGGCGCCTCCTATTTGGCTAAAAAGTATCCCTCGCAAAAAGACAAAATGCACTATTCTCGTTTAGGAGTTAGTTGTGATAATAACAAAATAAATTCTGAAAAGAAAAAAGAACTTATCACTTTGGTTTCATGTTCAGGAGTTATTAAATTAAAACGAATACACCTAATCGCAAAAATTCTTATGTGTTCTGAAAATCAAATCAAGTGGGTTCATTTTGGCGATGGGCCCTTACTCAGGGAGGTAAAGGAAATTTGCAAAAATTTGCCAGATAATGTAACTGTTGAGTTGAGTGGAAATGTAACAAATTCAGAAATAAAAAAATACTATGCAACCAATTTTGTCGATTGGTTTATCAATGTATCACAGTTTGAAGGCATTCCTGTATCAATGATGGAAGCAATAAGTTATGGTATTCCCATTATTGCTACAGCAGTGGGTGGAAATGTGGAGATTGTCCTTGA
>CALMND010000204.1 GCA_937868565.1 uncultured Bacteroidota bacterium
CAGAGTCGAGGAAAATAAAATCGTATTCGGAAAGACGAGCGGGAATACCATCTGCCACCGTTAAGTTCTCATGGGATACATTCTTTTCCTTTAATTTATCCTGCAAGGTTTTATCCAGTTTCTCCTCTTTGGCAACGTAGAGCACCTTGCCATGATTCCTTGCAAGGTATCCGGCAAAGTCAACGCAGAGATAACTCTTTCCCATTTTTGGCATTCCAAATACCATTGCAGTAAAGCCCGGTGCCGGATCTCCAATAAAATCTTTCCATTTATCTTTTAAGCCAATCGTATCAAACTGAAGAGTGGTAAATTGAGTGCTTGGCATCACGTTTACACTTTGATTTTGCGATACTCCTTCTAAACCAACTGATTTCTTTTTTGATTTGACGTACTCCTGATCAATATCTTCATAAGAGTTCTGCCACTTAACAACAATGCCCTTTAAACGTTTTATTGTTTCAGGGCGTAGCACAAAATGGGCTGCATTGTGCATGGTATTAAACTGTTTGATGACCGCATTTTGTATGGCAATGATGTCTTTTGCAACTGGAGAAGTTTTTCTGATTTTTTTCTCCTGGATGGCTTTTTGCAACTCGTCAATAAAAATGCCAAAGGTGTTTTTGTATAACACCTGATTATGAAAAGCAAGGAAACGCTCAATGAACTGACATTCTTTTGCAATGTTTGAATAGGGGTTTCCTTTGGGTTTCTTTTGTTCTTCATCTTTTTTCTCCTGAGTAAGTCCGGAGAGATTTTGAGAAGCCTTGTATTCTTCCAGTTTTCTAAAAGCAAGATTAACCACCCGTTTAAAGTCTTCATCTTTTTGGTAATGACTCCAATCGTTTCCTGCTTCCGTTTTTTCTGAGATAACAGCATGAGCCTGCTTTAAAACAGGTGGCATTTTTTCAACCCCAATTGATTTTACAATTGCAAAGTAGTTTTTAGTTGTAATGTTCATCAGGCGGCAAATTTTAATTGTTTAAGTTTTGTTTCGAGTTCAAGTATTTTTGTGTCGCTTTCGGTTTTGTGAGGTTTGATTTTAGCAGGATCGTAATTGAATACCAACATTTCCGTTTTCATTTTTTCCGTGAGTTTGGTCACAGCAACGTGCTTCTCAATCCTTTGTGTTCTCCATCTGTATTTCTTAATGTATTGGTTCAAAATTTTAGAAGGATAGCTACTCAATAAAAACTTTCCTTTCAGCTTTGAGAGGGCTTGTAGGAGAGTTTTGTATTGGGCTTCGGTATAACCGCTGTAATGTCCCTGATCGGAGCCGATATAAGGCGGGTCGCAATAGATGAAGGCATCTTTGTCATCACAGCGAGCTATTACTTTGAGCGCATCGTTGTTCTCGACTTGCACCATTTTTAAACGATCCTCATAAACACGGGTAAAATTTTCTCTTTTGGAAGCGACTGCTTTTTCTTTAGAGTTTGTTTTACCAAACCCCCAGGAGCCAATCATCCCTGCAAAGCCTTGATTGGTAGCTGTCCACAATGCCCATGCCCTTTGTATATCGGTGTAGGATTTTGGATTTTTATAAATAGTCATTGCCTTTTTGTAATGGTCACGGCTGTGCAGGGTTGATTGGATTTCTTTTTGTAGAGCAGGAAACTTTGTTTTTAAGACTTTAAAAAAATTGATTACCTCTCCGTTTGAATCGTTTATCACTTCCACTTCGGATTTAGGTTTAGCAAAGAACATGGCTCCGCCACCGAAAAACGGTTCACAGTAAATACGGTGAGCCGGTATGAGCGGTAGCAGGTATTTCATAAGCGTTTGTTTACCCCCGTAATAGGTAATGGGTGTCTTCATGTTATGCGGCTGTTTTAAAGTGTAATAATTCTAATTGCAACTCAAGGGTTAATAGTTGTAAGTCTTCTGTAGGTTCTGGGAGCGTTATTTTCTTTGTGTTATTTTTTAAGCGTTTTGCAATAGCTTCCACAACTGGAACACTTACTGCATTGCCCAACATTTTGTAACGCTGCGAATCTGATATTTCTTTTGTTTCTCCATCAAACAATCCTTTGCTTGTCCAGTTGTCTTTAAAGCCTTGTAATCGCTCACATTCAATGGGCGTTAATCGTCTTAAATTATTTTTAGCCAAGGTGTATTGTTGTACTCCCGTATCAATCGTTCCGGCAACGCCTTTACCGACACGTCCTCTGCGCTTGTTCGCTTCTAAATAAGCTAGATTAATACTGTCGCCCTTTTTGGCTATTGCATATCCTTGTTTTGTGTCTTCAGGAATAGCAAAAATTCCATTCTTTGTCCAGTTATCAGGGAAGCCCTGTAAACGTTCACATTCAACCGGAGTTAAGCGTCTTATCTTTTTACCTACTAGGTAATTTCCGGTTTGCGCTCCGCTTCCCTGACCTGAAGATTTTAATGTTTTCGATAAACCGTTTTTAGCGTTGTATAAACGATTTGATTCTGTTTGATTGGTGGTGAGCTCACGCAACATCACCATGCTGTCCTTTTGAACAGAGGTTAGTTGGTTGGCGTTTTTATCTTTTCGTAATTCTATTTTACCGCCTTCTCCTTTATAATTGCGGGTGCGGTATGCTGCGCCTTCTGCAACGAGCGGTTGGCGAATCCAATCTTGCTGCGTGTTTAAAGCAGGACTGGTTTTCATCTTACCATAATTCCATTTGGTGGAAGAACCTTTCCAATGCAATACGTAAGGAGAGCGGTGCGTGCTTTCTCCAACTTTTGTGTCGATGGTCGGGCTTATAGTTTTCCCTTGAGGTTTTTTCTTACCGAGCGCATCACTCCCTTGAGCGCTTTCTCCGATAGGAAATATTTGGTGTTGGGGTTTGGTTCTAAGACATCCGACAAAGTAAACCCGCTCTCGATTTTGGGGTAAAAACCAGCTAGTATTAAGCAGTTGCCATTGGATGTCATAAAGCCCAAGGTCGGCAAACGTTTGCAGTATGACTTCAAAGTCTTTGCCTTGGTTACTGGAGAATAACCCTTTGACGTTTTCAAAGATAAAAACATCGGGTCTGCACTCCCGAATGATTCTAACTGCTTCAAAAAAGAGGTTGCTTCGTTTTCCTTTAAGCCCTTTGCGTTTGCCAGCAATGGAAATATCCTGGCAGGGTGAACCAAAGGTGATAATTGTGGGTCTCTGAATTTGCGTCCCTTTAACTTGGGTAATGTCTCCGAGGTTTTTGGCATCTTTAAAATTGTTTTGATAATTGGCAACGGAGTATTTATCAATCTCCGAAAAATAATGTTGTTTGATTGTGAAACCAGCGTTCAACAAGCCTTTTGCAAAACCTCCGGTTCCGCTAAACAAATCAAGAAGAATGATTCCGCTGGTATTCATATTTTTTTAAATGATTTTGTTGTTAGATGTTGAGAGTAAAAAATCCCTCCCAAAAAGGGAGGGATTAATTGTCTAGCTATAAACGTACTCGCGGCGCAAGTCCCAACGCTTGTCGAAATTTTTATTACCACTTGCCCAATGGTAGGTTAAGTTTCCATTCTCGTTAGTAACCCTTTGGATCGCCCAAACAGATGTGTTGGCAGCTGTTCCTGGTACTGCATACCCTTTGTAAATTACGTTGCCCTCCGTTTCATCCACCAGCTTTGGTTCAAGAACCATGCTATCGTTCATCACTGCAAGAACAGTATTTACGCTGTTAACAGAGTTTTTGATATTCTGCAATTCAGTGGTCTGGATTAATTGATTGGCAGCAGTAGCGGTAGTACCAGCCATCGATACCGGTTCGAGCATCGCCTCGATTTTGTCACGCAGGTCGTCGGGGCTAACGTTTACCGGAACGTCAACCGTTGCCTGATCCACATACACATTGTGAAGAGGGTCTTTGCCGATGTCGATTTTGATCTTGCCGTTAAACAATGTCTCCACTGTAACGACATTTGCCTTCAGCACGAACTTTGGCACTCCATTGGTGACAATTTTAAGACTCGCACCATCGTCTATGATTTGTGTTGCCATACTTGTTTTTGGTTTTAATGCATTCGTAAAAAGTGTGATCCGAAATGGTGGGTGCTATAATCGTGTTTGATTGTTAAGCGGTGTTTTAAGGATCTTATTCTTTACTTCTGCGGTTGATAATTACTGGTTCTTGTTCTCCTTTTTGTTTTCGTCTTCCCCGTCTTTGTCGTTTTTTACAACGATGCCTGAAACCGCCTCACCGATCATTGCTCCTATGAATCCTCCTATCATTACATAAGGCACGGCGTCCTTTTGTACTGTTTTTGCATAGAAGTAAGCGGTGAGCGATGCCAGCAGCGTAACCGAGGAGACGATTGTTTTTTCGTTGATCATGTTATCGCTTGGTTTTGTTTATTGTTTTGAATAGATGATAAAACTGGTGGCAAGCCCCGTGACAAATAACATTCCCCCGGTAAGAAAACGGTTTTGAAGCCGTTTCTTTCGTTGTTGTTTTAAAGCCTCGTTCAAACTCTCGGTGAGCTGCTGCTCCCGCATGGCCTGTTCCTTTACAAGGTCTTTGAGCCTGGAATAGGCTATGTTGCAGATGACAATTTCCGAGTCACGAATCGCACATTTAGCTTCGGTTAACTTGATTTTATATTCATAATCCGACACCAAAGAATCCGTAACTGCGTGAATATTGCTTATACTTTGGTTCAAACTATCTGTACGGACTTTGTCTTTGCATAGCGTATCCTCAGATATGATCTGCTGAATCTGCGAGAGTTTTTTTCGCTCAGAATAAAGACTGCTTTTTTTCTGTTTCAACTTTCCGTTGACGATGGCAAGTTGACCTTGTAGAAAATTATTTTGCTGCTTCAGTTTTTCAATCGCACTGTCTTTTGATTTATCAATGGCCTCTGACTTGGTTGCAATTGTCTCAATGTGTTCTAATGGAGGCTCGAGGTTTTGATTTTCTTTGTTGAACAGCACATAGCCAGCAAACAGACCCATGCAAAAGGTGAAGATGATATAAAACGTTTTCATTTTTGTTTTGAATTAAATGGTTGATAGATTAGTTTTCAGGTTTTTGATTTTTACTTTTCTTTTCCAACGAGTAACCGAAGGCCGCTGCTCCAATCATGCTCATAAACGAGTAGTACATATATTCGGGGATGTGCAGATTAAAAAACTCCTGACCGATCCATGCGATAATGCTCATTACAACATAGATTAGGGCAGTAGCCTCGCGAAGTGAGAAGTTTCCGTCTTTATCCTGAAGGAGTTGAAGAATAATTTGTTTGAGACTGATTTTCATTTGTTTGTTTTTGTGTTACTAAATCGCTGAAGAAGTCGCTTACTTCGCTTACGATGCTTTTTATTTTTTCCTGATGAGTCACTGCCAGGTAACTTAAACCGACCACACCCAGCGCACCCACTCCCGAAAGAACGTAGCGTAAGTTTTGTCTTCTTACTGCCCGAAAATCGATCAGAGAGTACGTGAATCGGTTGCCGTAGAGCCCTCTGTGCTTTTGGCACATTTTCAAAAAAAGGTCGTAGTCCTTTATGTTTTCAAACACCTGACAACCTGCTGAGTTTCGGTCAACCGTTTTTGTGATGCCTTGTGCATTTGCCCTGTGAATATTGATTCCGAAAACTCCTTTTGTTTTCTGTCCGTTGTTAAAGTCAAGGACTGCATCTCGGTTATAGTCTCGAATAATGCTCACAGGTTTGCTCTGCACAAGAGCCGCATATTTTCCCTGATGTAACCCAAGTGAATACGCACCCACGTACTGACCTTCGGCTAAGATGGCTGTACCCTGTGGTTGCATGGGCTGCTTGAGCCAAAACGTGCCGGGGTCGGTCGTTGCTTTGAAAACGTGATACTGCCAGTTCAAAGTCGAAACCTTGTAAAAGACATGGATTTCATCATCAAAGCGATTGGGCAAAACCGACTTGCTTCTAAGACCAACGATATTGAGTTCATAGGGTCTTGAGTAAATCTCAAAATCCTTGTGACGCAGTATGGCTTTCATTTTTTGCAGGCTCATGGTGATAGCGTATCGGTTTGTTTGTTAGGCCGCATCTAAAAAATCAGGTTCGTATTCTGAGAGCCATTTTTTTACATCAAAGCAGGGACAGGCTTTCTTTACGCCCTCAAAGTCACGATGCCCCTTCACTTCAGCTCCTTTGTATTTTTCGGTCAATCGCACAATCAAATCAAACATGGCGCGTTTTTGTGCCGGTGTTCGGTTGTCAATCGGTTTGTTTGCTTTGTCTACACCGCCGATATAACCAATGCTCAGGCAAACCGGATTGTGGCCATACACCCCATAACTGTTCTTTGCTTCATCCAGTAATTGAGTTACTGTGCCATCACGTAGGATGATGTAATGGTAACCCGGAACATTGCTGTTCCACTTTTTACGCCAATAGTTTTTGATGGATTCTACCGTGGTGGTTGGCGGCGTTGCGGTGCAATGCACCACGATGTATTTGATAATTCTTGCTGTTTTTGTCATGATTTGTTTTTTAAAAGCCACTCAAAGACCATTGTCCTGTGGCAGCGTTGAACTTGAGCCCCATCTTTAAGAACACACTTTGAGTTTCTTCTTTTTGTGATTTTTCTGAAAAAGCGCGAAGCATGCCATTTACCAAAGTCTGCCTTACTCCCCCGCCAATGCGGTAATGCTGAAACTTCTCGGAAACAAGTCTGTAGTTGTTTGTGTTACCGATGGCTTTGAGGAGCGTGATGGCCGACTTAAAATCTTTTGCTGTGATGGCATTAAAAATGCCTTTGGCAATCGCTGCCGGATCAAAAAGACTTATTGCTGGTGTTTGCGTTTTTGTTTGCGTGATTTTTTTGAAGTCTTCTTCCGATAGTGGAATTTTGTATCCTTTGGATTGTAAT